>NZ_DASQPW010000259.1:0-9541 GCF_035643755.1 Stackebrandtia sp.
TGTCCGCCGATTCGACGTGGCCATCGCGCCCGGGTTTGGGCGTCAGCAGCCACACCACGCCCTCCTCGGAGATCGGGGCACGCGCGTCCATCAGCATGTCCACCAGGTCTCCGTCGTCCTCTCTCCACCACAGCATCACCACGTCGACGACCTCGTCGGTGTCTTCGTCGTGAAGCTCGCCCACACACCCGATGACGGCTTCGCGCAACGCGGAATCGATATCGCTGTCGAATCCGATCTCCATGACGACGTCGTCGGCGGAGATGCCGAGTTTGTCGACTATGGTCCGTACGCCGTCGGCCGACCCAGCCGTGGCACTCACGTCGTGTTTCCTCCTCATTCCGCGGCCGGGTCTTCCGCCCGGCTCAAGGTGATCTTCGTCGCCCGCGGAGTGGACTCCGCACCGTGAGAATACGCAATGGCGCAGCGGATGGGTAGCGCGCGTATGTGTCGACAGTCCCGGAACATCGGGTCCCTTGCGCGGGTTGCCGAGGATCAGGAGGCAGGATAGTAGCGACAACGCATGAAGCGAACCTTGTCTTATCAGCGTCGATATGCAAAAGGAACAGCCCGTGACCAACGAACGTAAACGTCCGGTCATTAGTGACGGCCTGCCGAGCCAGCTGCCGGACATAGACCCGGAAGAGACAGTCGAATGGCTCCAGTCGCTGGACGGGCTGTTGGACGAACGTGGACGCCAGCGCGCGCGCTACGTCATGTTGCGCCTGCTGGAGCGGGCGCGGGAACGCCACGTGGGCGTGCCGGCGCTGACCAGCACCGATTACATCAACACGATCCCGCCGGAGTCGGAGCCCTGGTTCCCCGGCGACGAGCACACCGAGCGCCGGATCCGCGCCTATATCCGGTGGAACGCCGCGATGATGGTGCACCGGGCGCAGCGGCCCGGGATCGGCGTGGGCGGGCACATCTCCACCTACGCCTCGGCCGCCAGCCTGTACGAGGTGGGTTTCAACCACTTCTTCCGCGGCAAGGACCACCCGGGCGGCGGCGACCAGATCTACATCCAGGGGCACGGCTCGCCGGGCATCTACGCCCGCGCCTATCTGGAGGGGCGGCTCACCGAGCACCAGCTGGACGGGTTCCGGCAGGAGCTGTCGCACCCGGGCGGCGGCCTCCCGTCGTACCCGCACCCGCGCCTGATGCCGGACTTCTGGGAGTTCCCGACGGTGTCGATGGGCCTGGGGCCGCTGTCGGCGATCTATCAGGCGCAGTTCAACCGCTATCTGCAGCACCGCGGCATCAAGGACACCTCGCGGCAACGGGTGTGGGCGTTCCTGGGCGACGGCGAGATGGACGAGCCGGAATCGTTGGGCGCCATACATTTGGCGTCGCGCGAGGAGCTCGACAACCTGACCTTCGTGATCAACTGCAACCTGCAGCGGCTCGACGGGCCGGTGCGGGGCAACGGCAAGGTGATCCAGGAGCTGGAGTCGTTCTTCCGGGGCGCCGGCTGGAACGTCATCAAGGTGATCTGGGGCCGGGAGTGGGACGCGCTGCTGGCGGCCGACACCGACGGCGCGCTGGTCAACGTCATGAACTCCACGCCCGACGGCGACTACCAGACCTTCAAGGCCGAGGACGGCGCGTTCGTCCGCGAGCACTTCTTCGGGCGCGACCCGCGCACCAAGAAGATGGTCGAGCCGATGACCGACGACGCGATCTGGAATCTCAAGCGTGGCGGTCACGACTACCGGAAGCTGTATTCCGCGTACAAGGCCGCCACCGAGCACACCGGGCAGCCGACGGTGATCCTGGCCAAGACCGTCAAGGGCTGGACGCTGGGTTCCCACTTCGAGGCCCGCAACGCCACGCACCAGATGAAGAAGCTGACGCTGGACGACCTGAAGTCGTTCCGCGACCGGCTCTATCTGGACATTCCCGACAGCGCGCTGGAGGAGAATCCGTACCTGCCGCCGTACTACCACCCCGGGCCCGAGTCCGAGGAGATGGAGTACATGATGGAGCGTCGCAAGACGCTCGGTGGACCGATTCCCAAGCGGCGCAACAAGTCCAAGGCTCTCGAGCTTCCGCCGCACGAGTCGTACAGCGTGGTGAAGCGGGGTTCGGGCAAGCAGAAGGTGGCCACGACGATGGCCTTCGTCCGCCTGCTGAAGGACCTGATGAAGGACAAGAACATCGGGCCGCGCTGGGTGCCGATCATCCCGGACGAGGCGCGCACCTTCGGCATGGACGCGATGTTCCCGACGGCGAAGATCTACTCGCCGCACGGGCAGAACTACCTGTCGGTGGACCGGGACCTCTTCTTGTCCTATAAGGAGGCCGAGAAGGGGCAGATCCTGCACCTGGGGATCAACGAGGACGGTTCGACGGCCGCGTTCATCGCCGCGGGCTCCTCGTACTCCACGCACGACGAGCCGATGATCCCGATGTACATCTTCTACTCGATGTTCGGGTTCCAGCGCACCGCGGACCTGCTGTGGGCGGCGGCCGACCAGATGACGCGCGGCTTCCTGCTGGGCGCCACCGCCGGTCGCACCACGCTCAACGGCGAGGGCCTGCAGCACGAGGACGGGCAGTCGCTGCTGATCGCGGCGACCAACCCGGCCGTGGTGACCTACGACCCGGCGTTCGGCTACGAGGTCGCGCACATCGTGGAGGACGGGCTGCGCCGGATGTACGGCGACGACCCGGAGAACATCTTCTACTACCTCACCGTCTACAACGAGCCGATCTCGCAGCCCGCCGAGCCGTCCGAGCTGGACGTGGAGGGGCTGCTGAAGGGCATGTACCTGGCGGAGCCGGCGCCGTCCAACGCCACGCTGCCGCGGGTGCAGCTGCTGGCGTCGGGCACCGGCATGCAGTGGGCGCTGAAGGCCCGCGACCTGCTGGCCGCCGACTGGGGCGTGTCGGCCGACGTGTGGTCGGTGACCTCGTGGACCGAGCTGCGCCGCGACGCTGTGGAGTGCGAGCAGTTCAACCTGGTGCACCCCGGCCACGACGAGAAGGTGCCGTACGTGACGAGCAAGCTCGCCGAGGCCAGCGGGCCGGTGATCGCCGTCAGCGACTTCATGCGGGCGGTGCCCGACCTGATCTCGCGCTGGGTACCGGGCGACTACACCTCGCTGGGCACCGACGGCTACGGCCAGTCCGACACCCGCGGCGCCCTGCGCCGTCACTTCAATGTGGACGGCGAGTCGATCACGGTGGCGGCCCTGCGGGGCCTGGCGCGCCGCGGCGACCTGCCCGTGGAGGCCGCGGCCGAGGCCGCCCTGAAGTACGCCATCGACGACGTCTCGGCCGCCGAGGCGGGCGAGACCGGGGGCGACTCGTAGAAGACCGGGCCGCACGGGGGTCGTTGGCGCGCTTGCCGACGGCCCCCGTCGGCGTGTCAGCCGAGGGCGACCGACACCGGCGAGTACAGGTGCTCGGGCTCGCCGGGGATCGGGCGTCCGTTGTGGACCATGAAGGTGGTGCGGGCGCGGGCCGCCGCCCCGTGGGACTCGGCCCAGCGGCCGAGCTCGGCGAAGGCGTCCAGCACCTCCAGCCGGATCGGGTGGGTGGTGCCGCGCGCCAGGTCGGCGACCAGGGCCCGCGCGTCGTCGAGGTTCGCGGCGATGACGGGGCCGACGACGGTGGTCGTCAGGTTGGGCCAGGCGCTCGCGTATCCCGTGATCTCGCCGTCGGTCTCGATCACCCGAAGCTGGTCAGCGAACCGCGGCAGCCGAGCCACCAGGCCGCCGCGGTCGCCACCGCAGACCCGCGCGTCCAACGCCGCGATCGCGGGCAGGTCGGCGTCGGTGGCGACGCGGCAGCGCTCCCGTCCGGCCGAGGGCGCGTCGAGGCGCCCCACGTGCGTGGTGTTCGCGTCGACGGCGGTGAAGCCGAGCTTCTGGTAGAGCGGGAGCCCGTTGTCGGTGGCGTACAGGGTGACCACGGCGTCGCCCGCCTCGCCCAGCAGGCGGGTCATGACCCGCCGACCCAGACCGCGGCCCTCGAGGCGCGACGCCGTCAGCACCATGCTGATGGCGCACAGGCCGTCGCCGTAGCGCGTGAGCACGGCCGCCGACACCAGCTCCCCGCCGGGGTCGACGATCCCGTAGACCTCCCCGACGTCGAACAGCAGCCGCCACTTGCGTTCCTCGCGGGGCCACTGGCGATCGGCCGCCAGGTCCAGGCAGGCGCCGAGCCACTCGGGCCCCAGCCGCCGCACCTCGACGGTGTCGTCGATCCAGGTCGCTGGGGAATCCATCGGCGCTCCTCGGGTGTGAAATCCGGGTCAGCATCCGATACTCTCCGGCCGGAATCAACCGATTAACGCTCATGGCCGACGGCGGGCTCGCCGCGTTGTCGGCGGCATTCGGCGCCCAGCCACGGGTAGCTCTCGGCGATGGCGTCGTAGACGCGGCCCCGCACCAGCCGCCGCGCCTCCTCGCGTCCGATCTGGCCGGTCACGCGGCTCAGCAGGCGGTCGTACTGGGTCAGCATGTGTCGCAGGTAATTCACCTCCCAGCGGCACAGCGTCGCCGCGTCGACGCAGCCCACCCTGGCCACACGAGTCTCCGCGCCGGGCACCAGGTAGCAGCGATCCCGCTGGCGGCGGTTCCAGTGCTCCACCGCCCTGGTGGCCAGGCGTTCCATCGGCATCGCGGGCACATCGATGCGGACGGTGCGCAGCCGCTCGGCCGCGGCCGCGCGGCGGCGGGCCGTGATCTCGCGGCGCCGCCGCCCCCGCTCGCGGGCCAGGGCGGAGCGCTCGGCGAACTCCGGGCGCGACTCCACCTCCTCCGCTCGGTCCACACGGTACAGACGCATCGGATGTGCGCTCGAATACATCGGGTTGGGACGCAACACATCCGCGGGATCCAGCCAACGCGCGATCATGGCGGTGCTCCAGCCGCGTCGCACCAGGGCGGCGCGGGTCAACATCCGGGGTTCGTCCGGGGGATGGTTCATGGCGAGTCCTTCGATAGTGGTGATGCGATCATCACGCACAGTAGGACACCTGTACGACACCGCGCCCGCCAAGCTGAAGTTTCCTTAAGCTTTGCCTCGCCGCCGCGCGGGTGGCAGGATCGCGGGAATGGAGTACACGAATCTCGGACGCACCGGACTGAAAGTTTCCCGGCTGTGCCTCGGCACCATGAACTTTGGACCCGCCACCACCGAACCCGACTCGCACGCCATCATGGACCACGGCCGTGAGCTGGGCCTGAACTTCTACGACACCGCCAACGTGTACGGCTGGAAGCTCGGCGAGGGCATCACCGAAAAGATCGTCGGCACCTGGTTCGCCCAGGGCGGCGGTCGCCGCGAGGACATCGTGCTGGCCACGAAGGTGTACGGCGGCATGGGAGAGGGCCCCAACGACAAGGGGCTGTCCGCCCGCCACATCGTCGCGGCCTGCGAGGCGTCCCTGGAGCGCCTCCGGACCGACCATATCGACCTGTACCAGATGCACCACGTGGAGCGCTCCACGCCGTGGGAGGAGATCTGGCAGGCGATGGATCTGTTGGTGGCGCAGGGAAAGGTGCGCTACGTCGGATCGTCCAACTTCGCCGGCTGGAACCTGGTGCAGGCACAGGAGTCCGCCAACCGCCGCCACAGCCTCGGGCTGGTCTCCGAGCAGTGCATCTACAACCTGATGACCCGCCACGTCGAGCTCGAGGTCATCCCCGCCGCGATGGAATACGGCATCGGCATCATCCCGTGGTCCCCGCTGCACGGCGGGGCGCTGTCGGGCGCGCTGCGCAAGCTCGAGCAGGGCTCGGCCGGGCGCAGCACCTCGGGCCGCTCCGCCGAGGCCGTGGAGCAGCACCGCGATCAGTTGGCGGCCTGGGAGAAGCTGTGCGACGAGCGCGGCGTCGACCCGGCGCACCTGGCGATGGCCTGGCTGCTGTCGCGCCCCGGCGTCACCGCCCCCATCGTCGGCCCTCGCACCTCCGAGCAGCTCGACGGCGCACTGGCCAGCATGGACATCGACGTCGACGAGGCGCTGTCGTCCCGCCTCGACGAGATCTTCCCGCCGGTCGGGCACGGCGGCCCCGGCCCCGAGGCCTGGGCGTGGTGATCGCCACCGCGACATAGACGACGGGCCGCGAGGAGAAACCCTCGCGGCCCGTCGGCGTCGAGCAACTACTTGCGGGTCACCTTGATGACCATCTTGGACTTGGAGTCGGTGACGATCGTGATCTTCACTCCGAGACCGGCCACCTTGACCGAGTTGGTCGGCAGCTTGGACGACCAGTAGCCGTCCTTCTTGGAGTCGTCGAAGACGCTGATCCCCTTCTGCTTGGCGAAGCTGACCTTGGTGCCGTTCTTGTGCAGCACCAGCTTGTCGGTCTTCGCTTTGGAGAAGGTCGCGTCGAACGCCTGGTGGGTGTTGGACAGGTAGGTCCCGTCCTTCCACTTCAGCGGCGACGAGTGCGCGTCCACCGGCAGCACCAGGCCCGATCCCTTGTGGGCACTGACGTTGTTGTCGGTGTAGGTGGTGTTGACGTACCAGACCAGCATGCCGTCCTGGTACGGGTAACGCTCCACCCAGTTGGGCTTCTTGTCGCCGAAACCGAAGTTGTACGGGCCGACCTTCAGCGTGGTGTCGTAGCTGACGTAGCGGCGGTTCTCGGCGAGGTAGAAGCGCGCGTGGCGGTAGACCTCGGTGCCGTCGGTGCGGCTGAAGCCCATGGCGTCCCAGGCGGGGTCGGGCGACT
Organism: Stackebrandtia sp.; assembly: GCF_035643755.1. Lineage (NCBI taxonomy): Bacteria > Bacillati > Actinomycetota > Actinomycetes > Glycomycetales > Glycomycetaceae > Stackebrandtia > Stackebrandtia sp. The sequence goes on from NZ_DASQPW010000259.1 coordinate 6,690, forward strand.
CGACGTCGTCCAGCCACACCTGCTTGCCGTCGGCCTTCAGGGCCACGTCGTCCAGGAACACGCCCTGGCCGTGGGTGTTGGTGTCGGACTCGTAGTGGAAGCGGAACTTGATCTTCTTGCCGATGTACTTCGACAGGTCCTCGGAGATGTCGGTGTACTTCTTGGTGGCGCCGGAGTACGAGTCGCCGACCTTGGTCCACTTTCCACCGTTGTCGGTGGACACCTCGCCGTAGAAGAAGTCGTAGTCCTTCTCGGTGTCGATGTACGCCTTGACGTCCACCGATGCCGACTTCTTCGCGTCAGACAGGTCGACGGTCCGGGTCAGGGTGGAGTTGAGCTTGTCGCCGTCGCCGGCCATCCACTCGTGGGTGCCGCTGGCGGGCTTGGGGTACTTCACCGTCTGCTTGGAGTCGGGAAGGTCCACCTTGGTGGCCTCGGGCAGCGAACCGTTGTCGCCGGCCGGTCCCAGCTTGCTGGTCTGCTTCTTGGTGTCGGCCGACACCTCGTCGTAGGTCAGCCAGCCCAGGAAGTACTTCTCCCACGGGCCCATGAAGCCGGGCTTGTTGCCGATCGAGTCCTTGCCGTCGTTGAGCCAGGAGCCGCCCGACATCAGGGACCAGCGGCCGGTGTTGTTGTCGGCGTTTCCGGTGGTGTCGTACAGGTCCGGCAGACCGAGGTCGTGGCCGAACTCGTGGCTGAACACGCCGATGCCGCCGTTTTCGGGCTCGGTGGTGTAGTCGCCGACCCACATGCCGCTGTCGCCCAGCGGGGCGCCGGACTGCGGGTTGTTGTCCGGTCCGGGCTGGTCGGTGACGGCGTAGGAACGGTGCGACCAGATGGCGTCGGCGCCCTCGGCACCGCCGCCGGCCTCCTCGCCCTCACCGGCGTGGATGATCTGGATGTGGTCGACGTAGCCGTCGGGCTCGTTGAAGTCGCCGTCGCCGTCGTAGTCGTAGCGGTCCTGCTTGTCGAACTGGGCCAGGTACTGCTTGATCTGGTCGGCGCTTTGACCGGCGGCGACCTGGGCGTCGTACCAGGCCTTCACACTGTCCTGGACGAAGGCCGGGTAGCCCTCGTTCTCGTCACCGTTGTGGCCGTAGCGCGCCTCGTTGTAGGGCACCGTGACCCAGTTCTGCACCTTGCCGTCCACGGTGTACTTGCCGCCGGACTGCTTGGTGTAGAAGTCCGGCATCGAGTCCTTCGGGCCGAACAGCATGTTCTGGTAGTAGTCCTGGTTGAAGTCCTTGTTCCACAGCGTGGAGTTGTCCTTCGACCGGTCGGGCTCGGGGATCTTGTTCTTGGTCGGGCCGGCCTTGCCGCCCGGGTCACCGGTCTTGTCGCCGAACTCCACCAGCAGGGTGAAGATCTCGTCCTTGCCGGTGGTGGCGGTGTCGGCGTATTCGTCCTTGTCGACTTTGACGGCGCCGTTCTTGTCGGCGGAGGCGGCGCCGGTGGCGACCTTCTCCAGGGCCGCGCGGCGGCGGGCGTCGAGATCGGCTTGCTGCGGGCTGAGCGGCAGATTCTCTCCGACGGGTCCGTTGACCCTGTCGGTTGATTCTCGGCCGGGTGCCGGGTCCGCCGAGGCTTGCACCGTGACGACGCCGACCGCCACCAGGGCAGCCGCCGCGATCGCCGACAGCGCTTTATAGCGTGTCTTGACCATGGGGGTGTGGCCTTTCGAGGGGGTAATGGGGCAAAGATCACCAATAACCTGCCGTGAAGAACGGACGACGGGCAATGGCCGAATGGTCAGACTTTGGTCGCCGACGCAGGATGTACGCGAGATTCCTTGCCGTTATCATTTCGCGACATGCCAGTGGGCGCGACCAGCGCCTCAACCATTACTGATCTAGATATAGCAGTGCGTAAATATAACGGACCGGGCCAACTCGCCGTATTTCGGCCGGGGCGCCGCGGACTTGACACCACCGAGCACAATGTCCGCAAGACACGACACGGGAGCTTGACCATAATGGACGGTTACGCCGCGAAGCTGCGCGAGGTCGAGGAGCATCTCGCCCGGCTGCGCGGCGCCCGGGAGCGGATGGTGGCCGTCGGGGTCGGGGCCCGCCAGCTGGACGCCGAGCTCGGCACCGACACCCACGCGCGGTCCTCGGACGACGGGCTGGCGATCGTGGCGTGCGACGGCCAGGGACGGGTACGGCGGGTGGAGCTTGACGGCCACGGCTATGACGGCGTCGACGACGAACGGCTGTGCGCGGCGGTCCTGCAGGCCCGCCGCCGGGCGCGCCGCGTCGCCCGCGCCGAGGCCCGTCCGGGAGAATAACCACAGTGGACCCTTCGTTCGAGCACCTCGATCGGCACCTGCGCGAGGCCCGGGTGACCGCGACGTCGCCCCGCTCGGTGGTCAAGGTCGTCTACAATGGGCACGGTGACGGGGTGGGGCTGGAGATCGCGCCCGGCGCGAGCGCGCGATACGGCCACGAGACGATGGCGGGCTTCATGACCGCCGCGCTCCAGGCCGCCGACCGCGCCGTGGAGTCGCTGCACCGGCACCTGGCCGGCGACGCGCGCGGCCCGGCCGATCGGGCCGACGCCGCGGCCACGGTGCGGGACTGCTTCGGGGGAGGCCAGGGATGAGCGACACGGCGCACGGTGCGATGCCGACGGTTCCCGACGACCTGCGGCCCGCCGCCGAACGGCTGTGGCGCCACGCCGGCGGCTTTGGGGACGAGGTCGCCGAGACCCTGGCGGCCTGCCTGCGCATCCTGCGGGAACTGCGCGGCGACCCCGAGCGGCTGTCGGCCGCCCGCGACCTGCTCACCACCGGCGTCGCGGCCCGGATCGCCACCGCCCGCGGCGATCTCGACGCCGGTTACCCCGAGGTGGCC
>NZ_DASQPW010000260.1:0-2123 GCF_035643755.1 Stackebrandtia sp.
GTGCGCGAGGCGGGCAAGCAGCCGCCGCAGCGCCCGGCCGACCCGCCGCCACCGCCGCGCCGCCCGGGAGTGCCCACCCCCGACGTCCGGGCCGCGGGACGCCCGCACTTGCGGGTGGTACCGGACAGCACACAGCCACCGCACGAGTGACCGGTACCCTCATGGGCGCTGAAACACTCACGGAAAGGGCGGTTCGGCGTGCCGGAACTGGCGAACATCGTCAAGGCGTATGACATTCGGGGACGGGTTCCCGAGGAGTGGGACGAGCCCGTGGCCGCCGCGTTCGGCGCGGCATTCGTCGCCGTGACCAAGGTCGACAAGCTCGTCGTCGCCCGCGACATGCGGGAATCGGGCGCGGGGCTGTCGCGCGCGTTCGCCGAGGCCGCCGCGCGGGCCGGGGCCGACGTGGTGGACGCCGGGCTGTGCTCCACCGACGAGATGTACTTCATCTCCGGCTCCCAGAACATCGCCGGGGCGATGTTCACCGCCAGCCACAATCCCGCCGTGTACAACGGCATCAAGGTCTGCCTGCCCGGCGCGAGGCCGGTCAGCCTGGACACGGGCCTGGCCGACATCCGCGACCGGGCGCAGGCCATTGTCGACGGACAGCCCGCGCCGGCCGCCGACGCGCCCGGCGACCTCACCGCCCGCGACTTCCTGCCCGACTACGCCGAGCACCTCAAGATGCTCGTCGACCTGGCGGCGGTGCGGCCGCTGAAGGTCGTGGTGGACGCGGGCAACGGCATGGCCGGGCACACCGTCCCCGCCGTGCTGGGCACCATCGCGCCGCTGACGGTCATCCCGATGTACTTCGAGCTGGACGGCTCGTTCCCCAACCACGAGGCCAACCCGCTGGAGCCGTCCAACATCGTGGACCTCCGGGCGCGGGTGCGCTCCGAGGGCGCCGACCTCGGCCTGGCCTTCGACGGCGACGCCGACCGCTGCTTCGTGGTGGACGAGCGCGGCGAGCCTGTCGCCCCCAGCGCCATCGCCGCGCTGGTCGCCGAGGCCGAGCTGCGCAAACACCCCGGCGCCACGATCATCCACAACCTGATCACCTCCCGGACGGTGCCCGAGGTCGTCGTCGAGAACGGCGGCAAGCCGGTGCGCACCCGGGTGGGCCACTCGTACATCAAGGCCGAGATGGCCGCCGCCGACGCCGTGTTCGGCGGCGAGCACTCCGCCCACTACTACTTCCGCGACTTCTGGTTCGCCGACACCGGACTGCTCGCCGCCATGTACGTGCTGCGGGCGCTGGGCACGTCCGAGGAGGCGCTGTCGGCGCTGGTGTCGTCCTACGACCGCTACGTCGCCTCCGGCGAGATCAACTCCACCGTGGACGATCAGGCGGGCAAGATCGCCGAGATCGCCGCGCTGTACGCCTCCCGTCCCGGCGCCCAGCTCGACCGCCTGGACGGCCTCACCGTCGCCTTCGACGACGGCGCGTGGCTCAACCTTCGACCGTCCAATACGGAACCGCTGCTGCGACTCAACGCCGAGGCCCCCTCCCGCGCGCGCATGGAGGAATTGCGCGACGAGGTGCTGGCCGCGGTGCGGAACTGACCGAAAGGAACACAGACATGGCCGTGGACGCCACCCTGCTGGAGGTGCTGGCCTGCCCGGACACCCACCACGCCCCCCTCGAGTACGACGCCGAGGGGCAGACCTTGACGTGCACCGAATGCGGGCGGATCTACCGCATCGACGAGGGCATCCCCGTCCTGCTGCTGGACGAGGCCCGACTGCCGAAGGACATACAGGACACCGAGGGGGAGTGACAAGTGGCTGACGTGGAGGACGGCACCGCGGGGGTGTCGGGGGACCGGAACGCCGATCCCGACCGTTTGGATTCGCCGGAGGCCCTGGGGCGCCTGGATCCGGGCGGCGCGCTGCTGGCGGTGGCCTCGGCGGGGCCGCAGCTGCGCGAGTCCGCCGCCCTGGCCGGGGAGGTCGACCTGTCGTCGCTGTCGGACGGCGGGCGTCCCCGCTCCGTGGTGATCGCCGGCGTCGGCACCGCCGCCCGCACCGGCGACATCCTGGCCACCGTGGCCGGGCCGCGTTGCCCGTCCCCGGTGCTGACCCACCGCAACTCCGGGGTGCCCGGCTGGGTGGGCGCCGCCGAC
>NZ_DASQPW010000261.1:0-54561 GCF_035643755.1 Stackebrandtia sp.
CGCCGTCGAGGCGCTGCGCGCCGCGTTTCGCGACGTGCTGGCGGGCATGTCGGCCGCGGACCTGGACGCCCGGCGCGAGCGTCAGGTGTTCGTGGTGACCGTCCCTCAACTGTGGACGGCGCACCTGCCCGGGGTCGCCAAGCTCGCAGAGCTGCTGAATCGTTTGGTGGCCAAGCGAATGGGCCGCGCCGAGACCGACGATCGGGTGCGCGCCACCGCGGGCGCGGTGCTCGGCGTGCTGCTGTCGGTGTGGCTGGAGTGGGCCGACGACCCGGGCCTGGACGCCGCGTCCACCCTGGACGCTCGGCTGGCGTTGTTCTAGCCCAGCTCCATCAGCGCCTGAAGCGGCCAGTGGTCCGAGGGCGTCAGGCCGCCGTGGGACCAGGTGTTGACGCCGATCGAGGTCACCGAAACGCCCGGGGTCGTGAGGATCCAGTCGATGCGGTCGCCGAGCCGCGGCTCGGGCTCCCAGGCGTGAAAGGTGGCGTACGGCGGGCTCAGGCGGGTCGCGGCGGCGTCCCAGGCGTCGGCCAGCGGCCCGTCGGCCACGAGTGTCTTGTGGACGGTGGCGTCGGGAGGGACATTGAAGTCCCCCGTGACGATCGCGGGCACGTCGAGGTCGGCGACCACCCGCCGCAACAGGTGCGCGGCCTTGTCCTGGGCGGGCACCGAGACGTGGTCGAGGTGGGTGTTGAGGACGACGAACTCCTTGCCGCTGAGGCGATCGGCGAACCGCGCCCACGTCAGCATCCGTGGGATGTCGTTGCCCCAGGTCGCCGAGCCCATCGCGGTCGGGGTGTCCGACAGCCACAGGTGCGCGTAGTCCAGCGGGGTCAATCGCCGGGCGTCGAACACGATCGCCGTGGACTCGTCGCCCCCGCCCCCCAGGCGCGACAGGTGAATCATGTCGTATCCGTCCATCATGGCCTTGAGGTCCCGGGCCTGATGGAACATGGCCTCCTGGGTGGACAACACGGTGGGCCACTCGCGCACCCACAGCCGCCGGACCAACTCCCGGCGATCCGGCCACCCGTGCGGCGCGGCGTCACGGGGGCCCCGCACGTTGAACGACGCCACATGCAGCGCCCCGCCCACGGCCGGGCCGATCAACGCGGCCGAATCGCCGCGCGGGAATTCCTCGCGCACGATAATCGCTCCCATCACCAGACGCCAAAGGAGGAAATCATGGCCGACACCGACGGAAGCGTCAAGATCAGTCCCGTGCGTTGGGTGGCCGAGCAGGCCCGCCTCTACGAGGAGTCGGGGGGCACCCGGGGCACCGACATGAGGGGCTCGCCGTGCCTGCTGCTGGACTACGTGGGCCGACGCAGCGGAGACTGGCACCGCACCGTGCTGATCTACGGGCACGACGGCGACGACTACCTGATCGTGGCGTCCAACGGGGGCGCCACTGACCATCCACTGTGGTACAAGAATCTGCTGGAGCACCCCCGGGTGCGGCTGCGGGTCGGCACCCGGCGCTTCGAGGCCGAGGCCGAGACCCTGTCGCCCGAGGAAAAGCGGCGGGTGTGGCCGCATCTGCTGGAGATCTACCCGCCGTACCAGGACTATCAGGACCGGACCGATCGCGACATCCCGGTTGTAAGGTTGCGCCCATTGACGTGACCCTCAGGAGCCCCCTCATGACCTCGCTATCCGACATCCGGTCCTGGCTTGACGCCAATCTCGCGCAGCGGCTGGAGAAACACCAGGTACCGGGGGCCAACCTCGCGGTTTATCAAGGGGGCCAGGTCATCGAGGCCGCCGCCGGCCTGCTCAGCCTCGACACCGGCGTCGAGGCCACCACCGACGCCGTCTTCCAGATCGGCTCGATCACCAAGGTGCTCACCACGAGCCTGGTGATGCAGCTGGTCGACTCCGGCGCGGTGGACCTCGACGCCCCGGTGCGGCGCTACCTGCCGGAGTTTCGGGTCGCCGACGCCGACGCCAGCGCCGCCATCACGGTGCGGCAGCTGATGACCCACACCTCCGGCTTCGAGGGCGACCTGTTCATCGAGACCACCAAGGAAGACGACGCCGTGGAGCGCTTCGTCGCCGACGTGCTGCCCACCGTGGCCCAGCCGCTGGCCCCCGGCACGTTGTTCTCGTACAACAACGCCGGCTTCGTGGTGCTGGGCCGCATCGTGGAAGTGTTGCGCGGCAAGCCTTACGTCGCCGTGCTGCGCGAGCGCCTCGCCGACCCGCTGGGGATGAGCTCGCTGTGCGTCACCGCCGACGAGGCGATCCTGCACCGGGCCGCCGTCGGCCACGTCAAGTCCGAGGCGGACGGTCAGTGGCATCCGGTGAAGGTCTGGGGTCTGGCCCACTCCAACACCCCGGCCGGGGCCACCCCCAACCTGCCCGCCGGGCAGCTCATCAACCTGGCCCGCCTCCACCTGTCGGGCGGCCTCGCCCCCGACGGCACCCGGCTGCTGTCGGAGGAATCGGTCGCGGCGATGCGGCAACCCCAGGTGGACATCCCGCGCCGCACCCGCCTGGACTCCCGGATCGGCCTGGCCTGGCATCTGTTCGACACCGCCGACGGCGTGATGGTCTCGCACGACGGCGGCACGCTGGGGCAGATCGCGTTCCTGGGCACCTGGCCCGACCGCGACCTCGCGGTGGCGGTGCTGACCAACGGCGGCAACCCCGCCGCCCTGCTCCGGGACGTGGCGGGCCACATCCTGTCCGAGCTGGGGGGCGCGAGTCTTCCGCCCGAACTCGAACTTCCCGAAACCCCCGCGCCCGTTGACAATCCGGAGCGATACGTGGGCCGCTACACCGGGCGGCTGTCCAAGTTCGAGGTCACCGAGGTCGACGGCGGGCTGTCGCTGACCATCGATTTCGGGGATCTGGCCGCCCAGAGCGGGGCGGAACGCTACCTGACCCGCGACCTGGTGCGCGTCGACGGCGAGATCTTCGCCTGCCCCGGCGACGACGGCGCGATCGCGGCCACGTTCGCCTTCATCGGGTCCGACGACTCCGGCCGTGCCCGATTCCTCCACAACCACCGGGCCAACCCCCGGGTGGAGTGATCACGCCTTGGCGGGCGCGCTCTCCTTCTTCTTGGGGGCGCCGGTCGACGTCGACTCGCTCTTCGACTCGCTCTTGGTCTCGGCCTTCTTCTCGTCCGACTTCTTGGGCGTCGAGTTGTTCTTCGACAGCTCCTTGGAGTTGGACGAGCGGGAGTCGTTGCGGTAGAAACCAGAACCCTTGAACACCACGCCGACCGCGCCGAACTGCTTGCGCAGCGCACCGTCGACGCCGCACGACGGGCAGTCGGTGAGCGCCTTGTCGCTGAAGGACTGGCGCGCCTCGAGGTCGTGACCGCACTTGGTGCAGGTGTACTGGTAGGTGGGCACTTCCTTGCCTCCGTTTGACGCTGTTAGCACTCCCGAGATAGGAGTGCTAATGAATTATGCGTCATTTTGGCGTCCGTGACCACCGCGGGTCACATCCGCGTGGTTAACGGCACAAGCGACACGACGCCGGCGCCGGGGGTGCACACCGCCGTGACCGGACGGTCGTGAGCCGCGGCGGGCACCTCCACCGGCCACTCCCCGTCGAACAGCGGCGCGATCACGGGGGTGGCGGCGCTCACCCGGGCCAGCGCCCGGTCGTAGCTGCCGCCACCGCGCCCCAGCCGGGTGCCGTCGGCGGCCACCGCCAGGGCGGGGACCACCACGACGTCGACCGCGGCGATCGCGGCCAGACCCAGCGAGGGCCCGTCCGGTTCGGACAGTCCGCGGGGGGTGCGGGTCGTGGCGCCGGCGAAGGCGGCCCACTCCAGGTCGTCGTCGGCGCGCAGCACCGGCAGCAGCACCCGCAGTCCGATGGCGCGCAGTGCCTCGGGGAGATGTCCGCCGGGCTCGTCCTTCAGCGGGTAATAGGCTGCCACGGTGATCGCGTCGCGACCCGACAAGTGGGCGAGCAGCGCCGCGTGGACGCGCCGCGTCGCGGACTCGACCTCCACTGGGGACATCTGGCGGCGTTCGCGCAGGATGTCCGCGCGCAGCCGCGCCTTCGACTCCCGTTGCCAGCGGCCGGATTGGTCCATCGTGCCTCCGTCATTCGGTCGGTATTTGGTATCGGACGACCGACTACCGGTGCGGATGTCACTGCGCTGTGTAACGCTCGCAGTACGGAGTCGTACAGAAGGAGGTGTCGGGTGCCCCTGCGTGCGCGCTTGACGGCCGCCTTCCTCATCGTCGTCCTCGGTCCCGTGCTGCTGGGCGCCGTCTTCATCGGCTCCGCGGTCTCCACCGTGGCCTCCGGGCGGGCCGCCGACCGGCTGGACTCCGCCGCCGCCGCGGTGCGCTCCACGGTAGCCGCCGGCTGCGATCGGCTCACCTCCACCGCCGACGCCGTGGCCCTGTTGTACGGCAAGTCCGCGCAGCTCGGCTCGGCGGCGCGCCGGGTGGTCGACGCCGACAAGGCTGCCGCCGTCCGCGTCACCGATCACCATGGAACGGTGCTGGCCGAGGCCGGCGACCGCCCGCCCGCCAAGGACGTCTCGGCGCGCTGCGGCAACGCGGACCCCGCCGACCGCGGGGTGGTGGGCGCGCTGGCGGCCCGGGTCACCGTGCGCGATTCCTCGGGCGCCGAGCGCGGCACCGTCGACGTGTGGACGGCCGTCGACTCCTCCTTCGTCGACCGCCTGGCCCGCGCGGCGGGCCGTGTCGACGTCACAGTGGACGACACCCGCAGGGTGCCGCTGTCCTCCTTCCCCCGGGCGAAGCTGGCCACCGAGTCGCTGGCGGCGGCCCGGGGCAGCCAGCCCGCCGAGACCGCGAGCACCGGGCGCTACGTCCGGGAGCTCGCCGCCGACCGCACCTCGCCGATCCCGCTGGTGCTGGCCACCCAGGCGCCCCGGATGTTCAGCCTGTACGCGATGCTGATCGGCATCGTCGTGGTGGCCGCCGCCCTGGCGGTGGGGGCTGCGGCCTGGCTGGCCCGCTCCACGACCCGTCCGCTGGCCGAACTGGCACGCGGTGCCGACGCGGTGGCGAGCGGCGACCTGGGGGCCCGGGTAGCGGTGCACGGCAACGACGAGCTGGCCGGGGTGGCGCGCACCTTCAACCGGATGGCCCGCGAGACCGAGGGCTACGTGTCCGCGCTGACCGCCAGCCGGGATCAGCTGCGCGGGCAGCTGGCGCTGCTCGGCGAGACCCTGTCGAGCACCCTCGACCTCGACCGGATCCTGGAGGTCATCGTGGACACCGCGATGGCCGTGACCAGCGCCCGGGCCGGGGTCATGGTCCTGGTCGACCCCGACGAGCCCGAAGTCCTGTATGGACGCGCCGGGGACGGGCTGCCCGACGGCCTGCCGGTGTCCGAGATCCGGGTACGGCTCGGCGAGGGGCTGTTGGGCCGGGTGGCCGCCGACGGGCAGCCGCGCTGCGGCCGGGTGGGCTCCGGAGGCGAGGCGATCGCCCCGACCACCGACGAGCCCTCGTGCACCACCTACCTGGCGGTGCCGGTGCGCGCCGTCACCGGCCACCCCGTCGAGGACCCGGACCTGGCGCCCAGCCCCGGCGCGCTGCTGGGCGTGCTGGCGATCTACGACCGGCTGGGCGGCGACGACTTCGACGACACCGACGTGTCCACGCTGCGGACCTTCGCGGGCCAGGCGGCCGTGGCGGTCAGCAACGTGCTGTCCCACCGCGAGGCGCAGCGGCTGTCGCTGACCGACCCGCTCACCGGGCTGTGGAACTACCGCTATCTCCAGGTGTCGCTGGCCCGCGAGGTGGAGCGCGCCGGCCGCTTCCACCGCCAGGCCGCCGTGATCGCCATCGACCTGGACCGCTTCAAGACCGTCAACGACACCTTCGGGCACCCCGCCGGGGACGCGGTGCTGGCCGAGCTGTCCGGGCGGCTCACCAGCGTGATCCGCGAGGTCGACCTGGCCTTCCGCTACGGCGGCGAGGAGTTCGTGGTGCTGCTGCCCGAGGCGGACGTCGACGGCGCCTCCCGGGTGGCCGCGCGCCTGGCCGCGGCGGTGCGCGACGCCCCGATGACGATCCCCGCCTCCGCCTCCGGCGAGGAGACCACGGTGGACGTCACGGTTTCGCTTGGGGTGGCGGTGTTCCCGGAGCACGGCGAGGACGGGGCGGCGGTGCTGTCGGCCGCCGACGAGGCGTTGTACGCGGCCAAGGCGGCCGGCCGCGACACCTGGCGGGTGGCGACAACACATAGCGCCATGCCAACTGACTTACAGGTGTTCCTCACATTCGGACCGCTAGGCTCGCAGCATGCACGCAAGCGATAACTCCGCCACCCCCATCAAGGCCGTCATCCCCGCCGCCGGAATCGCCACCCGCTTCCTCCCCGCCACCAAGGCCGTCCCCAAGGAACTGTTCCCCGTCATCGACAAACCGGTGCTGCAACACATCGTGGAGGAGGCCGTGTCGGCCGGCATCCACGACGTGCTTTTGGTTACCGGGCGCGGAAAGACGTCCATGGTCGACCACTTCGACCGCCGCCCCGATCTCGAGCAGCGCCTCATTGACCGCGGCGACACCGAGCGGCTGTCGGCCATCATGGAACCGTCCGATATGGCCGAGATCTACACCTGCCGCCAGGCCGAGCCGCTGGGCCTCGGCCATGCGGTGTCCTATGCGGAGTCCCACGCCGCCGGCGAGCCCTTCGTCGTGATGCTGGCCGACGAATTCACCGATCCGGGTGACCGGCTGCTGTCGCGGATGATCGAGGCCCAGGCCCGCACCGGCGGCATCGTGCTGGCGCTGCTGGAGGTGCCGCGCGAGCAGGTGAACCGGTACGGGGTGGCCGCCATCGAGGGCGACGTCAACGACGCGCTGGTCAAGGTCACCGGCCTGGTCGAGAAGCCCGAGGTGGACGACGCGCCGAGCAACCTGATTCTCATCGGGCGGTACGTCCTTCCATCGGCTATCTTCGATGCAATTCGGTCGACGAAGCCCGGCCGAGGTGGCGAAATACAGCTGACCGACGCGATGGAGCGGTTGCTGGAGGAGGGTATGCCGGTGCACGGCATCGTGTTCCGCGGCGCCCGGTACGACACCGGCGCGCCCGAGGGCTACCTGCGGACCATGATCGAGCTGGCATGGCAGCGTGATGACCTGGGGCCGTTCAAGGAATGGCTCACCGACTTCGTGGCCCGCGGGCCCGAGGGCTAGGTCTGTGAAACGGGGGAGACGAACCTATGGACCGAAGGGACGAGCCGGTGGCCCTGGCGGGATTCCTGTCGGCGGCGCTGGCACGGGTGCGACCGCTGCCCGTCATCGATCTGGACCTGACCCAGGCGAGCGGCTGCGTCCTGGGCGCGGACGTCACCGCGCCCGGCCCGCTACCGTCCTTTGACCACGCCACCGCCGACGGGTACGCGGTGCGGCTGGAGGACGTGGCCGGGGCCACCGCCGAGCGCCCGATGTCGCTGAAGGTGCTGGGGGACGTGTCGGCGGCGAGCTGGCGCCCGGTGCGGCTGGTGCCCGGGGCCTGTTTCGCGGTCGCGGCCGGGGCGTCGCTGCCGTCGGGCACCGACGCGGTGATTCCCCTGGCGTGGACGGACGAGGGGATGGCGGCCGTCCAGGTAGGACAGGTTCCCAAGCGGGGCCACGGCCTGCGGCGCGCGGGGGAGGAGCGCGCGTCCGGGGCCACATTGGCTCACAACGGACAAACGGTGACGCCGCAGCTGATCGCGCTGCTGGCCGCCGCCGGGGTCAGCGACGTGGTCGTGCGGCCCACCCCGCGGGTGGTGGTGATCGCCACCGGCGACGAGCTGATGGACACCGGGCGGGTCTCGCAGCCGGGCCAGCTGGTGGACGTCAACTCCCCGGCGCTCACGGCCGCGGCCTCCGACGCCGGCGCCCACGCCTTCCGGGTGGGCATCTGCGACGATGAGCCCGAGGCCCTGCGCACCGTCCTGGACGACCAGGCGCTGCGCGCCGACCTCATCATCATCACCGGCGGCACCGGTACCGGGCCCGGCGACATGGTGCGCCGCACCTTCGGGCGCGACCGCACCGTGGAGTTCTCCTCGGTGGCGGTGTACCCGGCCACGACGATGGGCTTCGGCACCGTCGGGCCCGAGGAGGTTCCGATCGCCTGCCTGCCCGGCGATCCCGGCTCCGCCATGATCGCCTTCGAGGCGGTGGCGCGGCCGGTCATCCTGCGGCTGGCCGGGGCCGAGCCGGTGTTTCGCCCCAGCGTCAAGGCGAACCTCATCGAGACGGTGTCGTCCCCGGCGAATCTGCGGGAGTTCCGCCCCGCTCACGTGGCCGAACGCCGCGGGGGTGGGTACACGGTGGCGCCGCTTCCCGGAGGCCCGTACACTCTCTCCGGTCTGGCCGAGGCGACCGGACTGATGGTATTGGGGGAGAAGGTCACCTCCGCGCCAGCAGGAACCACAGTGGATGTATTGCTGTTCGATAGGTTTCGGTGATCATGACGCCCGGCTGGCCCGCCACCCTCACCCACGATCGAGTCACCCTGCGCCCTTACCTGCGCACCGACGCCGCCACCTGGAGCGAGGTGCGCGTCGCCAACGAGGGCTGGCTGGCCCATTGGGAGCCGCTGTCGGCCGTGTCGTGGCGACAGGCCAACTCCCCGGCGGGCTTCAAGGCGCTGCTGCGCGACCTGCGCAAGTCCGCCAAGGTGGGCGTCTCGTGGCCGTTCGCCATCTGCTACGACGGCAAGCTGGTGGGCGGCATGACGGTCGGCAACATCGTGCGGCGCGCCCTGTGCTCGGCGCACGTGGGCTACTGGATCGACGAGCGGGTGGCCGGCCTGGGCATCACCCCCACCGCGCTGGCGCTGGTGTGCGATCACGCCTTCACCGCCGGGGCGCTGCACCGCATCGAGGTGAACATCCAGCCCCACAATGGACCGAGCCGCCGGGTGGTGGAGAAGCTGGGTTTCCGCGAGGAGGCCCAGTACAAGTCCTATTTGTACATAAACGGGGAGTGGCGGGATCACGTGGGATACGCCATGACCGTCGAGGACGTCGCCGTCGGCGGTGTACTGGCCCGCTACCTGGCCAGACGCGCCGAGGCCGCGTGACCGCAATGGACCGTTATTGATCGACTCTGGTCATTTCGTCAACTATCCGACAGTTCGACAGCGTACTCTTTGGTAACTGGGTCAAGCCCGCGACAGTCGCGCGGGTGGGGCGGGACGACCGCGAGGAGGGGCGATGCCGACGTCGGTGCTGTTGGCCATTTTGGCCGGTGCCGGACTGCTCGCACTGGCGCCCGCCCTGGTGAGGCGCTACGACGCCGACGAACGCATCGCCGCCGAGCGCGAACAGTCCCAGGCCCGGGTGCTGGAGCGCAAGGCCCGCCACGGAAGCACCCAGCCGGGATCGATGCCGCTCAACCCGCCGCTCGACAATCACTCCGAAGAGGACGATGAGGACGACGAGTCCCTGCTGAACCTGGAGACCCCGCCCGAACCCGAGCCCGAAACCGATGACCCGGGTCGCACGGGCTGGGAGCGCTCGGGCGCGCGTCGCGCCGCATCGGTACGGTGGAGCCCTACCCCGACGGAATCCCAAGGGCAGGAGGAGCACGTGGCCTCGGCGCGGACGGCGTGGTGGCAGCGGCGCTACCGCCGCGTCCTGTACGTGCTGCTCGCGCTCAACCTGGCGGAGCTGGTCGGCGTCGTCGCGATCGGCCCCGGTTTCTGGGTGGGAGTGGCCGTCTCCGCCGCGTTGCTGGTGGCCTTCCTGCGCTTCCTGCGGCAGCGGGTGGTGCGCCAGACGACCGCGCGCCCGGCCATCACGTCCGGCGACAAGCCCGAGGTGTACGTCCCGGCGCAGGCCGAGGGCGACTTCGACGACGCCCCCGCCGATGACGATGACCCGCCGGACGGCTTCGTCCCGGGCTTCGGCCCCGGCGCCGAGGAGGAGCCCACGGAGCCGGAACCCGCGCCGTCGCGCCGCCGTACCGGTGGAATTCGCGGCCGTTCGTATGAGTCCCCGGCGAATTTGTAGATCGCTTTGCGGCTTTTGACGGCCCATCGGGCTTTTCACGGTTAAGCGCCGACTAAGACGCGTTGGCGTCCGCGCCGAACCGGTCTTAGCCTTGGCCCTCGGTTCTGACCGGCGGGCAGAAGGAATTCCATGGCTGACAAGGGCTCCCGGCGCATGCGCGCCCAAAGATCACCCATCTGGGCGAAGGTCGTGGTGGGTTTCGGCGCGCTGCTCATGGTGGCGGCGCTGGCATCCGGCGGCTACGCGAAGTACATGATCGACAACGTCAACGACTCGGTGCCCACCAAGGACCTGGGGATCAAGGACGATCCGGGCGGGGACATCAAGGGCCCGCTCAACTTCCTGCTGATCGGCTCCGACAAGCGCAAGAGCTGGAGCAGCTCGCAGTCCGACACGATCATGGTCCTGCACGTCAACAGGGACCTCAACAAGGCCACGATCGTGTCGATCCCGCGCGACCTGAAGGTGCACATCCGCAAGTGCGCCGGCGGCAACCCCTGCGACTTCAAGATCAACTCCGCGTTCGCCGCCGGCGGCAAGGACACCAAGGCGGCGGTGCAGAACCTGGCGCGGACCATCAAGGACCTGTCGTCCACCGGCGGCACCACCGGGCAGCCCACCAAGGACGACGGCATCGAGTTCAACGGCGTCGCGATGGTGAACTTCAAGGGCTTCTACAAGGTCGCCAAGATGTTCGGGACCATCAAGCTGTGCCTGCCGTTGAAGATGACGCCCGACCACGGTCACGGCAAGACCTTCCCCAAGGGCTGCAACGATTACAGTTACAAGGACGCCCTGCTCATCGTGCGGGAGCGCCACTCCTACTTCCCCGAGGGCCACCCCGACTTCGACCCCTCCTGGGGCCTGGGCGACTACGGACGCCAGCACATGCAGCAGCAGTTCATCAAGCAGCTGTTCGTGCGCGCCGAGGAGGAGGGTTACGTGTCGAACCCCGCCAAGGTGGGGCCGCTGATCAAGACGCTGGGCAGCAACGTCCTGGTCGACCTGGGACACCGCAGCGTCACCGACTTCGCGTTCGCGCTGCGGCACGTCAAGCCGTCGTCCATGAAGACGCTGCGGCTGCCGTCGACCACAGTGGTGGAATACCCCGGCGGCACCAAGACCGACTTCGAGGAGCTCGCCGACGACCAGGCGAAACAGACCACTGAGGATCTGTTCAAGGCGATCCGCGAGGACAATGTGGATGAATGGATCGCCGACAATCCGAAACTGGTGAACAGGGAAGACAAGTAGGTACGTACCATGGTGTGGGAACACGGTTCCCGACCCGAAGTAACCCACACCATGGCAGATCCCTCCGAGCGCTCGAGGCTCGGCACCACGATCGCCACGATCGTGGTGGCCGTAGGTGTCCCGCCCGGCGTGGTGTCGCTGGCGGGATCCTGGCCCCGGGTCCTGGAGGATCCCGGAGTCAGCCTGCTGTTGTGGCTGCCGGTGTCGGGCGCGCTGTACGCCCTGGGGTACTTCGCGCGCCGGGTGGCCACGTCCCTGATGGACGACTGGGCCGACGACACCGCCGGTTGGCTGCGCCGCTCGCTGGCGGCGCCGGGGCAGCGCCGCCGTTACCTGCGCCAGCTGGCGCACGCGGCCAGCGAATTCGATCTGACCGGAGTGGAGTCCCACGGCATCCTCAGCCCCCTGATGGAGGACGTCTATGTGGACGTCCGCCTCGACGAGGGCTGGGCGGCCAAGAAGGGCGACCGGCTCGAGGCGAGGTGGACCCCGGGAAAGCGGGTCCGCTTCGACGAGTTCCTGACCGCGCCGGGCACCAGCCACGGCGAGTACCGGCTCTTCCTGATCACCGGGCAGCCCGGCGCCGGCAAGACCGCGCTGTTGCGCCACACCACCCTGCGGCGCTGCGACCGGCACGACTCCGCCTCCGGCCAGCTGCCGGTGCTGGTGTACCTGCGCGACCACGCGGAGACGCTGCTGGGCGGCGACCCCGAGGCCGGTGACCTGGTGAACGTCGTCGCCGAGACCTCGGCGATGCACGGCGTCGCGCCGGGCTGGCTGCGCGGCCAGCTGGAGCGCGGGAACTGTCTGGTCATGTTGGACGGACTGGACGAGATCGGCGACATCGAGGAGCGGTCCACGGTCGCCGACTGGATCAACGCGCAGCGCCGCCGCTACCCCAACGTCTTCGTGGTGACGTCCCGTCCGCGCGGCTTCGCCGAGACCAATGTGGAGTCCGAGGGGGTCCCGCTCCACATCCTCGCCTTCACCGTCAAGCAGATCAAGGACTACCTGCGCAACTGGTACGACGCGGTGGAGCACCGCGTCGCCCTGACCCGCGCCCAGCGCGGCGGCGCCCCCGCGCGCCCCGACATGGTCGCCGACGACTTTCGGCAGCGGGTGCGCCGCAAGGCCACGGAGCTGTACGAGCAGTTCCAGCGCGATCCCGTCCTGTTCGACCTGGCCTCGCGCCCGCTGCTTTTGGCCATGATCGCCAACGTCCACCGGTTCCGCGACAAGCTGCCTCGGGCGCGCGCCGAGCTGTATCGCGAGATCTGCGACATGCTGTTGAAGCGTTCGTCGATGGTGGACGGCCACACCAGGCTCACCTTCGAGCAGCGCTCCGAGATCATCCGCAAGCTCGCTCTGTACATGATGGAGCGTCGGTCCAGGACGGTGACCCCCGACGTGGCGCGCACCGTGGTGGCCCAGGCCATGAGCCGCTACCCCCACCCGGTGTCGCCGCGCGCCTTCCTCGACGACGACATGGTCTATTGCGGAATGCTGATCGTCAGCCGCAATCGCTACGAGTTCCCCCACGCCACCATCCAGGAGTTCCTGGCCTCGACCGCCCTGCTGGGCGGGCATCCCGACGGGTTCCTCGCCACCGTCATCAACGATCCATGGTGGAGAGAAACCATCAAGTTGTATTGCGCGCGAACCGATGCCACCGCCGTGGTGCGCGCCTACCTGGACGACGGATCGGACGAGGCCAAGTGGATGGCCTTCGAGTGCGCCAAGCACCCGCACCAGCTGGACCAGGCGATCCGCGCCGAACTGGATCGGATGCGGGAGTCGGGCGACGTGCCCGCGCTGGTGAAGATCAACGACAACCTCCACGAGTCCCTTCAGCTGCGCGAGGACCTGATCGCCTGTGCCCGGCCCGTCAACGAGGTGCTGTACCAGGAGTACGCGCTGTGGGCGGCGGTGCAGCGCGGCGAGCAGCCCGCCCCGGAATACCTGCCCCGCCCGCCGTTCCCGTCCCGCTCGGTGCAGGGCATCTGGGCCACCGACGTGCAGCGCTTCGTGACCTGGGTGAACGACAACATCGGCGACGAGCAGCCGTATCGGCTCCCCGCCCTGGCGGAGTTGGCGGACGACGCGGTGTCCAAGGTGGTGGATCTGTCGCGCTTCGCGGTGTGGGCGGCGGGATCGCCGCACCCGGTGTTGTACCGCCACGGCGGCGTCCGCCACGCCTTCGCCATGGGCCGCGCCGACACCCGACGCCAGGCCCGCCGCGACCGCACCGACACCAGCGCCCGCCTGGTGATCGCCCTGGGGATCCTGCGCGGCCTCACCGACATCGACCACTTCGCCGATCGCTTCGGCCACACCGCCTCCTTCGACCAGGGCATGGAGTTCGCCCGCCGCCTGGACAGCGGCGACGACGCCGACCCCATCCTGGGCGACATCCTCGCGCGGGCGCTGGCGGCGTTCAACCAGTGGCCCCACCGCCCCGAGTTCCCCTCGGTGCACGACCTGAGCCAGCTGCTCAAGCTGGTGCCCAACACCAATCTGATGCGCCAGTTGGTGACCGGAGGGGTGTTTCCCGCGAGCCCGAGTGACAGCGACTTCGTGACCATCCGCGCCCATCTGGTGCTGTTGCAGCCGTGGCTGAGCGCCAACCACGGCCACCACCTGGACAACGCCATCGACGATCTCGACGCCTACCTGGGCGACGCGGTCGCCAAGGACGTCACCAGCACCGCGGGCTACCCCGAGGACGTCCTCGACGCCCTGGAGTCGGCCGAGTTCCGCTTCCGCAAGTACCACGACGCCGAGGACCAGCTGTCCGCCGACGCCGCCGAGATGCTCCAACGCACCCGACGGCTGGTGGAGCCGATCCTCGCCCGCGCCGTCCCCTACGACCCGCACGTGGCGCGCGCCGCCCGGGCGTCCACCATGGCCGCGGCGGTGGTCGCGGGTCGCCTGATCGGGATGGACGACGCCGCCATCGCGCTGAGCCGCGCGTATCGGGCGCTGTCGATTGTGAACTCCCGCCGCGAGCGCGAGGTCGCCCCCAACGAGCTGTTGCTCCTCGTGCGCGCCTAGGGGTCGGTGTCGATCCGCCACGCCAGCTCGGGGTTGGTGGCGCGCAGGTCGTCGGCGGCGCGGGCGTAGAGGTACTCGGTCAGGCGGTCATCGGCCTCCTGGCGCTCGGCGGGCGAGGCGAGGGTGCGGGCGTAGCGCCACAGCAGGTCGCGGTAGCGGTACTCGCCTGGGAGGCGGGAATCCAGCAGCCCCACGTCGACCAGGTCCTCCAGCAGGTCCTCGGCGTCGGCGGCGTCGACGCGCAGGACGGCGGCGGCCGCGTCCAGGTCCCAGTCGCGGAGTTCCCCGACCGCCAACAGGCGGAACCCGCGCGCGGGCTCGGCGGCGAGGCGGCGGTAGCTGGCGGCGAAGCGGGAGACGAGATCGCCGCCTAGGACCTCGAGGCCCTGATCCCCACCGCACAGCGCGTCGGCGAGGTCATCAACAGTCCACTCTGGGCGACTGGTCAAAAGCTCGGCGGCGCCGCGCACCGCCAGCGGCAAACGACCACACCACGCCACGACGCGACTCACGGCCGATACACCGCCACCGTCCCGCGCGTCGGGTTCGGCCGCGCGGTTGGTTCCGCCTGTGGCGGGGTGTGGCTTCTGGTCGTCGGGTTCGGGCGTGGTGGGCGCTTGCGTTTCGGGTTGGGTTTTGTGTGTGGTTCCGCCCGTGGCGGGGTGTGGTTTCTGGTCGTCGGGTTCGCGCGTGGTGGGTGCTTGGGGTTCGGGTTCGGCCTCGTGGTTTGTTTGGCCCGTGAGGGGGAGTTGCACCCGATTGTCGAAGGAGCGCGCGACGCGCGCGAACAGGTCCTCGGCGTCGGGCGGTTCCATGGCGTCCAGCCACAACCGCGGATCGCCAGGCAGAGCGGAAAGGCGGGATCGGGAGGTGACCAGCACCGCGCAGCCCTCCGCGCCAGGCAGCAACGGCCGCACCTGCTTGGCGTCGGCGGCGTCGTCCAGCACGAAGAGGACGCGCCTGTCGGCGAGGGTGGAGCGGTACAGGCCGACCAGGTCGTCAGGGTCGCGCGAGGCGACGTCATCGCCGATTCCCAAGGCGCGCAGGAAGACGGGCAGCACCTCGTCGCTGGCGGCGGGCGCGTCGCTGGAGCCGCGCAGGTCGGCCAGCAGCACGCGGTCGAAGCGATCGGCGACCCGCCGTGCGACGTGGTGGACCAGCGCCGTCTTGCCCGTGCCCGCGATCCCCGACACGACGGCCACGACGGGCCCGTGTTCGGTGGGGCGCAGGGCATCGCACAGTCGATCGACCTCGACGGTGCGCCCCGTGAACTCGCCGACGTCCTCGGGCAGCGACTCCAGCGCTTCGCCCCCATCGGTCTCTTCTGGAGCCTCGGGCGCGGGATTCGGCGCCCCCAGCGAGTCGTCCCCGCGCAGGATCGCGCGATGCAGCTGGCCGATCTCGTTGCCTGGCGCGGTGTCCAGCGCCCGCCGCAGCTCGTCGAATGTGGACAACGCCTCGGCCTGGCGCCCCGCTCGATACAGCGCCAGCATCAGCAGCGCCCGCGCGGACTCCCGTAGCGGGTACCGTTCGCAGATCGCGGTGAGCTCCGCGATGGCCGCGGCAGGGTTGTGCAGGTCGATGTCGAACCGCAGCCGCCGTTCCAGCAGGTCGACGCGCCACTGGCCCAGCCGCGAGCGATGCGCCTCGGCCCACAGCCCGGGCAGGCCCGCCAGCGGCTCGCCCGTCCACCAGCCCAGCGCCCGATCCAGTGCCCGTCGTGCGTCGGCGGGGTCGCAGCGGCTCGCCCGATCCGCCAACCCCCTGGCCTCCACCAGGTCCAGGTCCACATCGCGCAGTCGATACCCCGTCTCGGTGGTGACGATGGCCGAGGCACCCAGCGCCGAGCGCAACCGAGATACGTAGGTGCGCAAGGTGACCAGCGCGCTGTTCGGCGGCCCCGCGCCCCAGACGGCGTCGATCAGGCGACCCGTGGTCACCATCCGACCCTCGGCCATGGCCAGCACGGCGAGCACCACGCGCTGCTGCGGAGAGCCCAGATCCGCGCCGCCGCCGTCGATCTCCACCCGCACGGGCCCGAGCACTCGGCACAGTGGACGATCAGTCATGCGGCCGACCGTCCTCCGTCGAGGAGGTGAGTTCGGAGGCGAGCTGGCGGGACAGCTCGGCGGCGTCGGGGCGGTCGGAGCGGTTCAACAGGTCGACGGCCTCGCTCAGGCAGCGTCGTCCCCGAATCGTCGAGCCGCACCGCCGCAGACAGCGGCCCAGGATCGCCAGGGACCGCGCCTGTTTATCGGCGTCGGCGACCGCGATCGACGCCGCGACCGCCTGTTCGGCGTACACGATCGCCTGGTTGTCGGCCGCGGAGTCGGCGTAGCAGCGGGCCAGGTTGTACAGCGACAACATCTCGATCGGGCGGTCCCTGATGCGGCGCGACAGCTTGTGGGAGGCCCGAAAGGCGGCGCAGGCGTCGCCGAGGCTCCCCGCGCCCCGCAGCGCCAGCCCGCGTTGATACAGCCCCCGCACCAGCGCGCCGTCGTTGTCGAGCGCCCGCAGCTCCTCCACGGCGCGGGCCGATTCGGCGAGGCCCGCGGCGTGGTCCCCCTGGGCCATCAGGGTGAGGGCGCGTTCGGCGCGCGCGGCGGCGGCCCGCCCGGCCAGCTCCGGGGTGCGGCCGAAGTACGCGATGGCCTGGGTCTGGTACGCCAGCGCCTCCTCGCGGTGTTCGCCGCCGGTGTTCAGCAGCGCCGCCCCCAGCAGCATGCACGCCTCGGCGTGCAGGGCCTGGTCGTCGCACTTCAGCGCCAACTCCTTGGCCCGCAGGCCCTCGGGAAGCGCCCGATGTGGACTCCACAGCGCGAGGCAGTCGAAGAGCGCCAGCCGGGCGCGGGCCTCGGCGAACAGGTCGGCGCGGGCGAAGGCGGCGTCGGCCAGCTCGGACGCGGCGTCCACGAAGTTCTGCCGATTCACGCCCGACCACGCCCAATAGGTGATGGCGTACAGCAGCTCGGCGGCCACGCCGAGGTGCGCCGAACCCTCCCGCGCCGCCTGCCGCAACACCCGCAGCACCGCGGAAACGTTGTCGTTCAACCAATCCATCGCCGCCGGTCGATCGGCGACGTCGACGTCGGGCAGCCGGGTGTGCGTCATCTTGTCGAGCCGCGAACGCTCCTCGGGGTGCGCCGTGGCGATCGCGGCGACGGTGTGGGCCAGGTAGTGGCGCACCAGCCGTCTCAGCGCCTCGTGGTGTTCGTCGGTGTCGGCGCGCTGGGAACCGAACAGCCGCACCAGGTCGTGGAAGCGGTAGCGGTCGGGCTCGGGGCGGTCGAGCAGGCCGAGGTCCGCCAGCGACGTCAGGGTCCGCGCTGCCGCGGCGGCCGGGGCGCGCAGCACCGTGGCGGCCTCGGTGACCGTGAATGCGGGCAGCTCGACCGTGGTCAGCAGCCGAAACGCGGTGGCCAGCCCGTCCTCCAGCTGGCTGTAGCTCAGGGCGAAGGCCGCGGCGACGGACTCGTCGCCGGCGCGCAGCTCGGCGAGGCGGCGGTGCTGATCGGCCAGGCGGGCCGCCAGCTCCGCGATCGTCCACTGCGGCCTCGACAGGGCGCGGTGGGCCGCGATCCGCACCGCCAGGGGCAGAAAGCCGCAGGCCGTGACCACCTCGCGGGTCGCGGTGGAGTCGGCGTCGGCCCGCTTCGACCCGACGATGCGGCGAAACAGCGTGTCGGCCTCGGCGGGCGCCAGGACGTCGACGCCGAAGTGCCGCGCGTCGTCCCGTTCGGACAGCCGGGACCGGCTGGTGATCAGCACCGCGCCGTTGCCCGTGGCGGGAATCAGCGGCCGGATCTGATCGGCGTCGTGGACGTTGTCCAGCAACAGGAGCACGCGCTTGTCGTCCATGATCGACGCGAACAGCGCCGCGCGTTCGTCCGCCGCCTCGGGGATCTCGGCCTCGGCGACGCCGAACGCGCGCAGAAAGCGCGCCAGCACGGCGCCGGGGGCGGTGAGGTCGGGCTCCACGCCGCGCAGGTCGGCGAACAGCTGCCCGTCGCCGAAACGGTCCCGCATCCGGTGCGCCACGTGCACCGCCAGCGTCGTCTTGCCCACTCCGCCGATGCCGCTGAGCGCCACGACCGGTTTGCGTCGCTCGCCCATCGCCGCGATCACCTGGGAGGCCAGGCGTTCGCGCCCGGTGAACACGCCGGTGTCGGCGGGCAACTGGGCGGGCGGCGGCGGTGGCATCGGCGCGGCGGGGGTGAGGATGCGCTCGCTCAGCCGCGCCACGGCGGCGCACGGATCGATGCCCAGGGATTCGTTGAGCCGCTCGCGCAGCTCGTCGTACACCTCCAGCGCCTCGGCGTCGCGTCCACAGTCGTGCAACGCGAGCATCAACAGGCGGTGCGGCTCCTCGCGAAACGGGTTGTCGCGGCACAGTTCCGCGAGCCGTTCGACCACCTCGGACGCCGCGCCGAGGCGCAGCTCCACGGCGAAGAGGTTCTCCAAAATGGTCAGCCGCAGGTCGCGGAGCCGGGAGCGCTGGAAGTCGGCGAAGGCGCCGCCGAGGCCGGCCAGCGGCTCGTCCGTCCACAGCCGGCAGGCGGCGTTCAACAGCTCGCGGCGGCGCGCCAGGTTCGTGGTGTCGCGGGCGGCGTCGGCGAGCCGGCGCGCCTCGTGCAGATCGAGATCGTTCACGGCCAGCCCGTAGCCGCCGTCGACGCCGAACACCGCGTCGTCGCCGAGCGCGGCGCGCAGCCGCGAGACGCTGTTGCGCAGCGAGGCGCCCGCCGTGCGCGGGGCGCACGAGCCCCATACCGCCTCGCACAGTTGGGCCACCGTCGCGCTGTTCCCGCTCGCCAGGAGCAGGGCGGCCAGCACCAAGCGCTGCCGGGGCGCGCCGAGCTCGATTTCCGTGCCATCCCGCGACGCACCGACCGCCCCCAGCAACCGGAAGCGAACCGGGGTGGGCATATGGGTCCTCCATCGCGGTGCCGAATCCCGCCGTAGCACCAGGGGTGCTCAGCGAGCCTACCAGGTATTTCGATACCCAAAATCCCGACGATTACAAAACGTCGATCGGCGGCGCATAGCGTCGAGACACGCGATCGCCCCACGTCGGGGCAAGCAGGGGGCGCGACACCGTCCGAGGAATCGGGGCTCAAGGGAAAGAGCCCGGTGTCAGCGCCCCCACCCAGAGCAAATAGACCACAGTAGACAAACGGAAGGGACACTCATGGGTCGCTACGCCGAACTCATGGAGCAAATGAACGTCCGTGTCACCTCGCCGGACGGCAACATCACCGGGACCATGATCGGCCCCTCCGGGGGCACGCTGGCCTTCCGCGAGGGCTCGTACCCGCGCTACTCCGAACGCAGCCTGGAAAAGCAGCTCGCCGCGCTGGCCAAGCTGCTGGTGGTGGGCCGCCGCCGGGCGCAGCGCGAGGCGATCCAGGCGGCCACCGGTTTCGCAGGCAAGGCCGAAAACCCCTCCGACGTCGACAATCCCCAGCGCCGCAAGTACCTGGAGAAGTGGCACCGCCTGAAGGTCGAGGGCATGTCGCCCAGCGAGTCCGTGTACATGTCCGCCACCGGGATGCTCGATTGGAGCGTGGTGATCAAGGACGGGACCCTGCGAAAGCTGGACGAGAACTCCCTGCTGCACCAGGTGCGCGGCGCGGTCATCCAGCTGCTGGAGGCCCAGCGCGACAAGGAAGACGAACTGTTCCAACAGATTTACGAACCCGACAAGAATTGAGAGGTGACCTGCCGTGGGCAAACAACTCGGGGTAAGGCTCTTTGAATTGTGGAAGGCCGGGACGATCGTCATGCCGATGTTCGCCGATGGCTTTTCGGACACGAACCGCAAGGTCAACGAGACCCAGGGTAAGGGCGTGCACGCCTTCACCCAGATCAGCGGCGACCTCAGCCAGGTGTACGACTCGTGGAAGAAGCTGCGCGACGCTTCGCAGAAGTACCTGGCCGACAACGCTTCCCACATGCACAACATGGCCGGTGCCGTCATCGACGTGATGAACGACTACAAGAAGGACGACGCCGAGGCGGCCGCCGAGGTCGACAAGGACATCAAGAACCTGGAGGCCGGCGCCATCGGCAACCCCTCGGATCCCGGCGACGACGTCCCGACCCCGGACGACGTGCCGAAGTACGTCGATCCGGTCACGCCCGGTCCCGACTCGGACAAGCCTGCCTAAGTCCTTCGAAAGGTTCGCAGCATGACTTTCCCCAAGCCCGAAGATCTCGACAAGCCCGAGACCATCATCGATCAAAAGAGCTACCGCCAGGACATGACCGACAAGATCAATCACATCATCGAGCTTGTCAACAAGGTCAATCAGAAGAACGCCGACCGCCAGTCGCACCAAAAGTGAGGTCTGAGAAATGGCTGACGCTACCGACGTACACAGCTTGTTCGATCCGTTCCTGGACATCAATCCGGAGCGCTACGACGAGATAATCCAAGAACTCGACCAGGCGCGGCAGCGCATGATCGCCAAGGACATGACCCAGAGCGGAACGCTGATAACCACAGTGGAGCACTGGGAGGGAGCGGCGGCGGAGAGCTTCAGCTACAACGTCGCCAACCCGCTCGGCGGCGTCATCACGAATCAGACGGACCTGATCAAGGAGCTGATCGTGGCCGCCGCGGCCAACCGGGAGATCGCCACCCGGGCCCAAAAGGACGCCATCGCCATCGTATTGGGCACGGAGGGGATGCTCGATTCGCTGAACGATCCGTGCTGCGACAAGGACACCCTGACGAAGTTGTTGGGAATCTTCGGTGCCCTGGCCGCGGCGATCGCCGGAGTCGGCGCGATCTGCGCCCTGGCGGGAGCGGCGGCGGCCACCACCGCACAGATCGGCGCGGCCTCCTCCAGCCTCGGTCTGATCAGCGCGGTGGGAGGCGGGGCCAACAACTTCATCCCCAGCCAGGAAGCGGCGACCATCAAGGGCAAGACCCCGCAGGAGGTGCTGGACTCCGCCCGCGACGCCATCGACAAGCTGAAGAAGGGGATCGACGACCAGGAGACCCAGCTGAAGAAGACGCTCGACTCCGACCTCGATTGGCTCAAGAACGCGCCGAACCTCACCATCCCCGACATCGACATGACGAAGTGCAACTTCGAGCCGAAGCCCGGAGAGGGCGGCTGAGACTCGTTGGCGCCCGCCGCTGGGGCCGGCGGGCGCCAACGCTCGATGTAGCGAAATCTCTAAATACGTTGTCCCTCAACGACTTCCAAGATTTTCCTCCCACGCCGCCGCGCGCTTTTCTCGCTTACCGTGTCGTAGCCTTTACGATGCTTCGAGTAATGAAGCGCCCCCGGGAATCCCCAGGGCCAATCCAGCGACGATAGGTGGAGGACAGTCGTGCCTGCGACCAGCAGCGTTACCCAGCAAGACCTTCAGCCGCAGAGCCTCACAACGGCGGCGGCCCGGAATCTGGCCACCACCACCAAGACGGCCCCTCAGATGCAGGGGATTTCCGACCGGTGGCTGTTGAAGATTCTGCCGTGGACCCAGACCAACGGCGGCGTGTTCCGCGTGAACCGCCGGCTCACCTACACGGTGGGCGACGGACGGGTGACATTTACCAATGTGGGCGCCGAGGTGCGGGTGGTGCCGCCGGAGCTGCGGGAACTGCCCGCACTACGCTCCTATGAGGACGATGAGGTGCTCGCCGAGCTGGCGGGCCGCTTCATCCAGCAGGAATTCGAACCCGGCGCCGTCATCGTGGAGGCCGGGCAGCCGATGGACGAGGTGTACCTCATCGTCCACGGCAAGGCCAACCGGATCGGGCGGGGACAATACGACAACGCCGCCACGGTGGGCGTTTTGGCCGACGGCCAGTACTTCGGCGAACAGACGCTACTCGGCGGCGACGGCACCTGGCCCGAGACCGTCAAGGCCGCCACCGCGTGCACCGTGATGATGATGCCGCGACAATCCTTTGAGGACCTTGAGGGTCAGGTCGAGGGACTGCGTGACCACATCGACGAGCACCGGGCGGGATCGAGCAAGAAGCAGAACCGCGCGGGCGAGGCCGAGATCGAGCTGGCCTCGGGCCACGACGGGGAACCCGACCTGCCCGGCACCTTCGTCGACTATGAACTGTCCCCTCGGGAGTATGAGCTCAGCGTCGCCCAGACGGTGCTGCGGGTCCACACCCGCGTCGCCGACCTGTACAACGAGCCGATGAACCAGCTGGAACAGCAGCTGCGGCTCACCATCGAGGCGCTGCGCGAGCGGCAGGAACACGAACTCATCAACAACCGCGGCTTCGGTCTGCTGTACAACGCCGACTTCAAGCAGCGCTTCTCCACCCACAGTGGACCGCCCACTCCCGACGACCTCGACGACCTGTTGTCGCGGCGCCGCAACTCGCACTACCTGCTGGCCCACCCGCGCACCATCGCGGCCATCGGGCGCGAGTGCAACAAGCGCGGCCTCTACCCGCAGAGCATCGACCTCAACGGCCACATGGTGCCGACCTGGCGCGGCGTCCCGTTGCTGCCGTGCAACAAGATCCCGATCACCGAGACCAACACCAGCTCGATCCTGTGCATGCGGGTCGGCGAGGAGAAACAGGGAGTCGTCGGTCTCCACCAGACCGGCCTGCCCGACGAGTACGAGCCCGGCCTGTCGGTGCGGTTCATGGGAATCGACTCCAAGGCCATCATGTCCTATCTGGTCAGCGCCTACTACGCGGCGGCCGTTCTGGTCCCCGACGCGCTGGGAATCTTGGAAAATGTGGAGATAGGCCGCCAGGACGATTGAACGCGATCGTGAACGGCTGATTTGCCCGCTGGCGGCGTTGTCGTCGTCGCAAGTGCCATGGCACTAGCTCCTCCTCCGCCTTGCCAGCGAACAAATCTTCTCGTTCACCACCACATTCAACGTTCGCTACGCGAACTATGAGTCCCACTCACAAGCGGCGGCGGGTCTCCCATCGGGCCCGCCGCCTTCTCCCTCCAACCTTCGCCACAGCCAGAGGAAATCCCATGGACACGGTAGACACCGCCGCGACCGCGCGTCAGGCGTCCGACATCCTCGCCGAGGCCCGCCGCACCGTCGAACCCGCGCTGCGCGACGCGGTGGGCTCGCTGCCCGAACCCACGCGGCACATCGCGGGGTACCACTTCGGATGGTGGGACCGCGACGGCGTGACCGCCGCCGAGGACTCGGGCAAGGCCCTGCGACCCGCCCTGGTGCTGTTGTGCGCCAAGGCCGTCGGGGGTTCGGCCTCGGAGGCGCTGCCCGCGGCCGTGGCCGTGGAGCTGGTGCACAACTTCTCCCTCGTCCACGACGACGTGATCGACCGCGACCTGACCCGCCGCCACCGCGCGACCGTGTGGGCGGTGTTCGGCGAGGCCGCGGCGATCCTGGTCGGCGACGCGCTGTCCACGCTGGCGACCGACGTGCTGGCCGCCAGCGGGCACCGCGGGGCGCTGGACGGGGTGCGGATGCTGGGGGCGGCGATCCAGAGCCTCATCGACGGCCAGCACGCCGACCTCGCGTTTTGCGAGCGCGCCGACATCGGCATCGAGGAATGTGGACGGATGGCGGAGGCCAAGACGGGCGCGCTGTTGCGTTGCGCGTGCGCGCTGGGAGCCCGCTTCGGCGGCGGAACGGCGGAGCAGGTCGCCGAGCTGGGGGACTTCGGCGCCGATCTCGGCCTGGCCTTCCAGCACGTCGATGACCTGCTGGGCATCTGGGGCGACCCCGCCGTGACGGGCAAGCCCGTGTACTCGGATCTGCGCAACCGCAAGAAGTCCCTGCCCGTGGTGGCGGCGCTGTCCTCCCACACCCCCGCCACCGCGGCACTGTCCGAACTGTACGCACGCACCGACGCGCTGTCCGACGCCGAGGTCGCCCGCGCCGCGACCCTGATCGACGAGGCGGGCGGCCGCGAGTACAGCCGCGCCCAGTCGGACCTGCTGGTGCGGCGATCGCGGGATCGCCTGCGCCGCTTGGGCCCCGCGGAGTCGGCGCACCGCGAGCTGGAGGCCCTGGCCGACCTGATCACCCGCCGGGACCACTGATGTCGCTCGCCCGCACGGTGCTGCTGGCCTCGCCCCGTTCCTTTTGCGCGGGTGTGGAACGCGCCATCCAGATCGTCGAACTGGCCCTGGAGCAGCGCGGCGCCCCCGTCTACGTCCGCCGCCAGATCGTCCACAACACGCACGTCGTGGCGTCCCTTGAGGAGCGTGGCGCGGTGTTCGTGGATGAGCTGGACGCGGTGCCCGACGGCGCCTGCGTGGTGTTCGCCGCCCACGGCGTGTCGCCCGCGGTGCGGGCCGAGGCACGGCGGCGCCGCGTCGAGGTGATCGACGCGACGTGTCCGCTGGTGGCCAAGGTGCACCAGGAGGCGCGGCGCTTCGCCGAGCGCGGCGATACCGTCGTGCTGATCGGCCACGCGGGTCACGAGGAGGTCGAGGGCACGATGGGGGAGGTGGACGGCATGCGGCTGGTGGAGTCGGTGGACGACGCCCTGGCGCTGACCGTGCCCGATCCGGAGCGGGTGTCCCATTTGACCCAGACGACGCTGGCGGTGGACGAGACCGCCGCGATCCTCGCCGCGCTGCGCGAGCGCTTCCCGAAGCTGCGCGGGCCGTCGTCCGACGACATCTGTTACGCCACCAGCAATCGCCAGGCCGCGCTGGCGCGGGTGGCGGGTCGGGCGGACCTGGTGCTGGTGGTGGGTTCGGCGAATTCGTCCAACTCGCTGCGGCTGGTGGAGGTGGCCGCGCGCGGCGGGGCCGCGGCGCACCTCATCGAGGACGTGGGTGACATCCGCGCCGAGTGGCTGGAGTCGGCGGGCGTGGTGGGCGTCACCGCGGGGGCCTCGGCGCCGCCGCACCTGGTGGACGCGGTGGTGGAGCACCTGCGCGCGGCGGGTCCGTGCGTGGTCGAGGAGGTCGAGACGGTGCGCGAGACGACCACGTTCACGCTGCCTCTGGCGGTGCGGCCCGCGGACTTAGGGCCGCAAGCGATGCGCTAATTCATCACCTGTTGAAAAAACTTTGGCCGAATCCTTGACGGCCCGCGCGGGGGCGTGCTCTAATTAATTCATCAAGAGATGAATTAAGGGAGAGCGATCATGAAGCTCCACACCAACCGCCCGCTCGACACCGACGTCATCATCGCTGGGGCCGGGCCCACGGGTCTGCTGCTGGCGGGCGACCTGGCCGCCGCGGGGATTCGC
The DNA here is from genome assembly GCF_035643755.1 of Stackebrandtia sp. Lineage (NCBI taxonomy): Bacteria > Bacillati > Actinomycetota > Actinomycetes > Glycomycetales > Glycomycetaceae > Stackebrandtia > Stackebrandtia sp. The sequence continues at coordinate 25,449 of NZ_DASQPW010000261.1, forward strand.
GTGCGCGTCATCGAAAAGCGCCGCGACGAGTCCAACCTGAGCCGCGCCTTCGCCGTCCACTCCCGCACCCTCGAGGCCCTGGACGCCAGGGGGCTGGCCGACGAACTGATCGCCGACGGCGAGGTCCTGTCGGGCATTCGCCTGCTCGGCTCCCACCAGGTGCGGATGGCCGCCCTCGACACCCGCTTCCCGTTCGTCGTCGCCACGCCGCAGTACCGCACCGAGCGGGTGCTGCGCCACCGCGCCGAGGCCAACGGGGTCGACTTCGCCTACGGATACCGCGTCACGGGCCTGCGCCAGGACGACGGGGGAGTCGACGTGGACATCGCCGACGCCGACGGCGAGGAGCACGCGATCCGTGCCTCCTATGTGGTCGGAACCGACGGCCTGCACAGCGCCGTGCGCCACGCCCTCGGCCTGTCCTTCGACGGGTTCCGCGTCATCAGCTCCATGATGCTGGCCGACGTCAAGCTCACCAGCGTCCCCGATGGCCCGCTCACTATGCACTCCAACAGGCACGGCATGGCACTGGTGGGATCGCTGGGCCGCATCGACGATGACGACCCCGACGAGTATTACCGCGTGATCGCCCGCGCCCACGGCGACACCTCCGACCCCAAGGCACCCGTGGAGCTGCAAGAGATCCGCGAGACCTTCCTGCGCGTCTACGGCGACGACTTCGGCATGCACTCCCCGCGGTGGATCTCCCGCTTCCACTCCGACGAGCGCCAGGCCCCGCACTACCGTGTCGGCCGCGTCTTCCTGGCGGGCGACGCCGCCCACGTCCATTCCCCCGCCGGCGGCCAGGGCATGAACACGGGCCTCCAGGACGCCGCCAACCTGAGCTGGAAGCTCGCCGCCGCCGTCAAGGGCACCGCCCCCGAGGACCTGCTCGACACCTACGAGGCCGAGCGCCACCCCGTCGGCGCGATGGTGCTGCGCTCCAGCCACCGCCTCCTCAAGATCATCCTGCTGCGCAACCCGCTGGCGCTGGCGTTGCGCCCGCTGATCCTGGGAACCGTCCTGCGGATCCCCAAGATCAACCGCAAGATCGCGGGCCAACTCTCGGGCATCGCGATCCGCTACGGCGACAAGGGAAGGGTCGGCCAACGCGCCGCCGACATCCCGCTGCGCGCCACCACCGACGGCCCCTCCCGCCTCTACGAGGCGCTGCGCTCGGGCCACTTCGTCCTGGTCACGGGCCCCCGCGACCCGAAACCCCCCGCCGACCTCGCCCCCCACGTCGACGTGGTCTTCGCCGCCGAACCCACCACCCCCACGCTGGTCCGCCCCGACGGCTACATCGCCTGGACCGCCGACCAGGGCCGCACCCCCAACTGGCCAACCTGGATCACCCCCGCCCACCAACTCACCACCACCTGACAACCCGAAGACGGCAACTCGGCGACCCGAGGCCCGCGTCCAACTCCCTGGGACGCGGGCCACTTCGCCGCACGGAACGGCCCTCCCCGATACCGACTTCGCAGACGTGTTGGCACCAAACGCTCCCCGCGCCCCCCGTTGTCTACGTCGGGTCTCCCGTGTGCGACTCCCTCTCGACGGCAACTGTTCGCGTAGGGATCGTCGCCTGGTGGCAGTGGGTTTCGCTCGCGATACCGACCTCGCGGATGTGTTGGAACCAGGCGCTTCCCGCGCCCCCCGTTGTCTACGTCGGGTCTCCCGTGTGCGACCCCCCTCCACGGCAAACCTTCGCGAGACGCGTCCCCTCGCAGTAGCGCGCCACGCTCGTCGGGGGGCCTCCTCGTGGTCGCGCGCTCCGCTCGGCTCATGGGAACCCACGCCCTGTGGTAGCGGGCCTCGGGGGGGTTGGTTTCGTACGTGCGGGGCTTCACCCCCGTGGCACTGCTCCTACGCTTGAGGCATGTGGGCGTGGATCATGGGCATCGGCATCGCGTTGGCGATCATGGCCGTGCTGTGGGGCGTGCTGATCCTGTTGGCGCGCAGGCTCCCGCCTGGGGTGGCGCGGGATCTCGCCGCGTTCCTGCCCGACTGCGTCACCCTGGTGCGCAGGCTGCGCAGGGATCCTCGGGTGCCGCGCCGCGCCAAGGTCGCCGTGATCATCGCGGGGCTGTGGGTGCTGTCGCCGATCGATCTGATCCCCGAGTTCATCCCCGTCATCGGTCCCCTCGACGACATCGTGGTCGTCGCGCTCGCCCTGCGATACGCGGGGCGCAGCGTCCCGCGCGAGGTGCTGATCGAGGCATGGCCAGGCAATCCCGACCTGCTGCTGCGGCTGATCGGGCGCCGCGAGGTGGACACCAAAGATTAGGGTGGCGGGAATGACCTCAGTGGGATCTCGCGAGCGCCGCGTCGCCGCCATCGCCGACGAACTGCGCGCCGACGCCGCCAACGGACTGTTCTACGACGCCGCGCCCGCCGACGCCGCGCGGTTCACCCGCCTGCGGCGGCTGGCCGCCGAGCTGCTGGCCGAGGTCGACAGCCGCGACGCCGACCAGATCACGTCCGTCTTCGACACCGACCGCGGCCTGCGCACCCCGTGGCTCGGGGTTGCCCTGGTGCTCAACGATCAGCGGCGCGGCATCATGCTGGCCGCCGACGCGGGAGACGGCCGCCCCGGCATCCCGCACGCCTTTGTGGACGAATCCCTCCCGCCCGAGACCGCGGTCCAAAGGCTCGCCGAAACCCTGATCCCCGACGCCCAGGTGCTGCCCGTCCCGCACGGCGTCTGCGACACCATCTCGGCGGGGCTTCCCATGGTGCACACCTATTTCCTCACCTACGTCGTCGACGTGACGTTCGTGGCGCCCGAGGACATCGCCGTCCCGCTCGTCCCTCAGACCGAAGCGGACGAATCCGACGTCGACCCGCTCACCGCCTACCTCATCGCGGGCGCCGACCGCACCGTCATCGACGCGCCCCTGGCACTACCCGCCTCCACACGCGACATCCTTTCCGAGGTGCGCGAACTGGCCATCGAGGGTCGACCCGACACCGACGACCCCTACGACATCGCCCGCTACCAGCGCATCACCGAAACCATGGACGCCCTCCTGGCGGGCGTGCCCAACGAAGCCCCCTACGTCGAACACCACTTCGGGCCCCTCGACGTCCGCACCCCCGTCACCTCGGCCGAGGCCCTGATCACCGACCCCGACGGACGCATACTCCTGTTGCGCCGCCACGACACTGGCGAATGGGCCATGCCAGGCGGCGCCTGCGAGGTGGGGGAGAGCTCGGCGGGTAGCGCCGTCCGCGAGGTCCAGGAGGAGCTGGTTCTCGACATCGAGATCGACGGTCTGGCGGGTGTCTTCGACAACCGCTCCATCAACGCCCCCAAGCCCGGCACCTGGGTCGCGTTCGTCTACATCGCGCACCAATCCAACCCCTCCGACCAGCCCGAGAACACCGCCGAGGCCCTGGAATCCGCCTGGTTCCGTCCCGAGGACATCAAGGCCCTCAACACGTTCAACGGCCACGACGTCAAGATCGAACGCGCCCTGACGATTCTCAACGGCTGAGACCGCCCCCGCGCCGCGTTAACCTTCGGCCTGACCGTGACCGCCGAACCCCAGGGGGCCGAAGTGACCATCGAGTTCCTGATCACCGCGCTGATCGTCGTCATCACCCCGGGAACGGGTGCCCTGTACACGATCTCCACGGGTCTGTCGCGCGGCACCCGCGCCAGCGTCATCGCCGCCGTCGGCTGCACGCTCGGCATCGTCCCGCACCTGGTCGCCGCGGTCACCGGGATGGCGGCGCTGCTCAACGCCAGCGCCGTGGCGTTCCAGACACTTAAATACCTGGGTGTCGTGTACCTGCTCTACATGGCCTGGGCCACGATCCGCGACCGCGACGCCATCGCCGTCCAGGAGGAGACCACCGAGCGTTCGGCGCTGGCGATCATCGCGCGTGGCGTGCTGGTCAACATCCTCAACCCCAAGCTCACCCTGTTCTTCTTCGCGTTCCTGCCGCAGTTCGTCGACACTGGACGATCCACCACCCTGCCCCAGATGCTGGAGCTCAGCGCCGTCTTCATGCTCATGACCTTCGTGGTCTTCGCGGGCTACGGCGCGTTCGCCGCCGCCGTTCGCACCCACGTCATCTCCCGTCCCCGCGTGCTGACGTGGCTGCGGCGCGGCTTCGCCGCCGCCTTCGTCGCCCTGGGCGTCAAGCTCGCGGTCACCTCGCAGAACTAGACCCCAGCAGCCGAGCCGTTTCCCTGTGGCGCCCAACGATGGCGCTCCGATCGGGGGAGGCCCACAGGACTATCTCCATGGACCGCAGGAAAGCCCAGCCGCGGGCTCGCTCGGGCGCGACGCCCAGGCCGTGCGCGGTGCGGGCGACCATCGCGTCGACCTCGGCCACGGTCGATGCCGATTCGGCCTGGACCAGCAGCAGGTATCCCGCGTCGAAGGCCCGCTCTCCCAACAGCGGCTTGGGATCGATGAGCAGCCAGGGTTCGCGCCGCGCCGACACGATGTTGCCGAGGTGGGTGTCGCGGTTGGCGATCCCCTCGGGCCCGTCCGGTGTCGAGAACTCCTCGCAGAGCCTGAGCGCGTGCGCCACCAGCTCCGCATCGTCCACCACGCCGACCAGCCGCGGCAGGTCCTGTCGCCAAGCCGCCACCCGGTCGGCGACCCTGGGTATCGGCGGAAACTCCGCCGGGGCCACCCGCGGAATCCGCCACAATCGACGGTAAAGCGCGCAGGCCAGGTCGATCCGTCGAACGTTGTCGGGACGCCCTTCCGCGTGCGGCGCGTCGAAAGGAGTGTCGTCCTGGCGCACCATCGGCTCACCGGGCGTGGCGTGCTCCAGCAGCATCGCCCCCGACGCGGGGTCGTACGCGTACAACTTCACCGCGCCGTCCCCGCCGTAGTGCCACAGCGCCGTGGGCTCGGCGAGGTTCTCCTCGTCCCGCACGGTCAGTTTCAAGATCGCCGAGCTACCGTCGGCGCGCCGCACGGGTACCACATAGGAGTGTGTTCCGCCGCCAAACGCCTCGCCGGTGATCTCCAATTCCCAAGCGGCGCAACGGTCATCGATCAGCCTTGGCAGGCTATCCATCCACTGTGTTCCTCGCGCCTCGAAGACATCGACGACGATCCTGGCCACGGAGTCGGGAAGCGGTGGGTGCACAGCGCGATTGTGTACCAGCGACCGCGGGCGCGTCCAGCGAGAATCAGATCATGGGCCCGTCGGGCACCCCGGGCACGTGCGGGTGGACCTCCGCGCCGCCGAAGGGCTCGTACGGCTTGGCCACGGGCGGGTTCTTCGGGTCGCCCAGCTCGACCTCCGGCGCGGGAGGCGTCGACGGGTCGAGTTCCCAGTAGTCGCCCGACAGCGGACGCCACGCCTTGAACTGGGCGGCGCTCTGTTGGCCGTTGCCGATGTCGTGGTGGGTCGGCAGCTCGAGCAGGGGTCCCAGCGAACCCTCGTTGTCCGCGCGGTCCTGCAGGATGACCTGGGTCGGCTTGTCGTTGTTGACCTGGTAAGCCTCGAAGGCGGGGTAGTCGCCGATGGTGCCGTCGATCTTGGCGGGCTGGCCCGGCGTGATGGTGACGTCGCCCTTCACGTGGTGCATGTCCCCGTCGATGTTGGGGGCGAAGGGGTTCACGGCGTTGTAGGTGATGTGCACCGCGCCCGTGGTGGACTCCTGGATCTTCACGTCGGGCGTGCCGACCTTCACGTTGCCCGCGCTGTCGACCGACGGGTTCTGGCGCGCCACAACGGTTCCCGTCTCGTAGTCCACGTACAGCGCGACCCGGTTCTCCTCGGGGTTGAAGTTCGGGTTCATGCCGCGGTTGTCGCCCTTGTCGTTGTGCGGCATGTTGAACACCTCGTCGCTGGGGATGTAGAGGCCGATCTTCACCAGGCCCATCCCCGGGTGCGGCGTGATCTTTCCGACCGCGACCACCGCGTTGGTTCCGCCGTTCTTCGGCAGTCGCGACGTCGGGTCCAGCGCCGCGGCCAGCTCCCAGTCCGTCTTGCTCACCGGGGCCCGGCCCAGCGTCGCCTGGAACGCCGCCGTCTGCTGCTGCTTGACGACGGGGTCCTTGGGGCCGATGTCGTCGGCGGCCTTGATGATCTTCGTCTGGTCCAGCGGCTTGTCCGCCGTGTTGGCCGCGGTGAATCCGCTGTCGAGCTGATTCCCCTCGCTCACCGCGTCGGCCATCAATGTGTTCGCCTGATTGGCGAGTTTGATGTTCTTGGCGTGATTCGCCTTTCCCTGCGCGGTGGCCTTGTCGTACGGTCCCCACAGGTCCTCGCGCCATTTATAGTCCACTATGCCTTTGGATGCGTCGAACTTCGCTCCCGGAATCGACTGGGCGATCGTCTGTCCCCGCTTCGCCTTTCCCTGCGCCGTGGTCAGGCCCTCGGCCAGGCGCGTGGTGTTGTTGGCGATCGTATTGGCGTGATCCCGAATCCCCTCGAGTTTCTTGCCGTGCTGACCGAGGTCCGTTCCCGCGGCCTGCCCGTCCGCGCCGTTCCACACCCCGGGGATCCGCGCCCGCAGGCCGTCCAGCTGCGCCCCGTGCGAGTCGGCGCTCTTGGATATCCCCTTGATCGCCTTTCCCTTGGCATGCAGGGCGCCGACATTCATTTTGACCAACTGTCCAAAGTCCATACTGTCTTTCCGTTTCGCCTGAAGCCATTGGAGATCATGGGGAGTTCGCCTCGAAACACATTGTGACACCGAAAGACCCGGGCGACAAAGCGCGAGAAGGGCGCATGAATGCCATCGTGAATTGCTCCAAAAGTCCACTTTGTGTGGAGGACCGACTAAGCACGAATCGACGCCCAAACACGAAATGCCGGACAGCGCCCGTAACGCGAAACGGGATTCGATAGTTTTCTCTAGGAGGACGCGCCCGCGCGCGTTCGCGGAACCACAGATCCGAATCTGGAGCCCGAGCCATGACCGCACCACGCGCCACCCAGGCACGCCGATGATGATCGCCGCCACCATCCTGTCCCTCGTCCTCATCGTCTTCTTCGGCATGCTCGGCGGCGCCAAGGTCATCCAGGTCCCCGCCATGGTCGAACGCGTCACCCACCTGGGCTACACGGTCCAGACCTGCCGCAAGATCGGCGGCCTGGAGCTGGCCGCCGCCGTCGGCCTGCTGGTCGGCTTCTTCTGGTGGCCGATCACCGTGGCCGCCGTGCTCGGCCTGGTCTGCCTGATGGTCGGCGCCATCGCGGCCCACTTCCGCGCCGGGGAGGGCTGGAAGGCCACCCTGCCCGCCGTGTGGCTGGGCGCCATCGCCCTGGCCGCCGGCGTCCTCACCGTCCTCGCCATGGCCGTGTGGCCTACGGGCTGATCGCCAGGAACACGAAGGCCGCCAACAGGCTCAGGTGAATCCCGGCGTGCAGCAGGTTCGCCCGGCCCGGTACCGCCGTGAGGATGCCGACGACCACCGTCAGCGCCAACAGCACCATGTGGGTGGCCCCCAGCCCCAGGATCAGCGGGCCGCTCATCCAGATCGAGGCCACGGCGATGGCCGGGATGGTGAGGCCGATGCTGGCCATCGCCGAGCCGTAGGCCAGGTTCAGGCTGGTCTGGGTCCGGCCGCGGCGGGCGGCACGGGCCGCGGCCAGGGTCTCGGGCGCCAGCACCAGCATGGCGATCACGACGCCCACCACCGACTGGGGCAGCCCCGCGGCGCGCACGCCCGATTCCACGGTGGACGACACCGCCTTGGCGTCGCCGACGACCGCGACCAGCGCGACCATCAGCAGCACCAGGCTCGTCACGAACTGTCTGGTCGCCGGACGGACGTGCCCCTCGTCGGGGGCGATCACCTCCCCGGCGGCGTCCACGGGCAGAAAGCTGTCGCGTTCCCGCCTGGTCTGGACGGTGACGAAGATTCCGTACAGCACCAGCGACGCCACGGCCGCGAACGCCAGCTGCCCGGCCGTGAACTGGGGGCCCGGGCGGGTGGTGGTGAACGTCGGCAGCACCAGGCTCAGCGTGGCCAGGGTCGCGACGGCCGCCAGGGCGGAGCCGGTGCCCTCGGCGTTGTAGACGGCGGTGCGGCCCCGCGCCCCGCCCACCAAAAGGGACACCCCGACGATGCCGTTACAGGTGATCATGACCGCCGCGAAGACCGTGTCCCGTGCCAGGGACGAGGCCGCGTCGGGATTGCCGCTGGCCATCAGCGTCAGAATCAGCGCCACCTCGATGATGGTGACCGACACCGCCAGCACCAGCGAGCCCAGCGGCTCGCCGACCCGATGCGCCACCACCTCGGCGTGGTGCACCGCCGCCAGCACCGCACCGCCCAGCAACACCGCGATCGCGATCACCAGCAGCGTGCTGGGTTTGCGGGACAGGCTCAGACCGAACGCGGCCAGGGCCAGCAGCGGTGCCCACGTCGTCCAGCGGTCCCTCGTCCATCGCAACACCCCGGCCATGCCGCAAAGACTGCCAGATGGGAGGGGCCGCATCGCGGATGTGACGGCGCTTGACAGCGTGCGGCACCATGGCGGCACGACGCCCGTCCGGCCGGGCGGGCCAGACGAGAAGTCCTGTTCCCTGGGGTGCTGTTTCCGTGAACCGGTGCGTTTCGGCTGGGCGGGCGTTGCTAACTTTTTCCTTACCCGGCGACTCAGGGAGTGTCACCGGGGAGCCGGGGAGCCTTTCAAGGGGTTGGGCTCCCCGGCCTCACGCTATTTCCGCTTCTTCCGCTTCGGCGCGCGCCAGCGGGCGATCACGGTCTCGGCCCCCACCACCTTCTCGCCGGGCACCACGAGGGCGTCGGCGGAGTCGGCGGGCAGGTAGACGTCGGTGCGCGAGCCGAAGCGGATCAGTCCGTAGCGCTCGCCCTTGGCCAACAGCGCCCCCGGCTGGGTGCGGTTGACGATGCGGCGGGCCACCAGGCCGGTGCGCTGGGCGACGGCGACGCGGCCGCGCGCGGTGTCCAGGACGGTGTAGCAGGCCACGTTGTGCTCGGCGTCGGGCTTCATCGCGGGGGCGTAGCCGCCCTCCTCGCGGAAGATGTCGACCACCTTGCCCGCCACCGGCGCCCGGTTGACGTGAACGTCCAGGATCGACAGGAACACCGCGATCCGCAGCCACTCGCCGCCATTGTCCGATGTGGAGGTGCCGAAACGGTCGTCGGTGACGCGTTCCACCGACAGCACCGTGCCGTCCCCGGCCGACACGACCGCGTCCGGGTCGTCGTCGGTGTGGCGCTGCGGGTCGCGGAAGAATGCCGCCGCCGGGACCGCCGCCAGGGCGGGCACCAGCCACAGCTTCGACTTCGGGCGCACCTTCTTGGTCAGCCCCGCCACGCCCAGCAGGATCGCGCCGGCGGCCAGCCCGTTGGAGTCGATGTTCATCCGCGACGTCAGCGGCACGCTGCTGGGGCGGAAGGTCGGCGCGATCCGCTCGGCGGTGTCGGGGGTCGCGGCCGAGAAGCGCAGCCGGTGGATGCGCAGCGGCGGGCGGTTGCGCAGCACCAGGTCGCTGCCGATCCCGAACTCCTCGTTGAGCTCGGCGAGGTCGTCGGTGGCGTGCGAGGTGAGCGGGGCGCTCAGGGTCAGCACGCCGCCGGCGGCGGTCAGCTCCCGCAGCGTGTCGGAGGTCTTGGCGAAGTCACCCGCCTCGTCGCGGACCGGCTCGGCCAGCATCACGACATCGGCGGGGGCGGCGTCGGACGGCGAGGCCACCAGCGACACCCGCTCCACCACCCAGGAACCCTGGTCGGCGAGGTACGACTCCATCGCCGGCCGGTCGGTGTCGGAGTTGAGCACCACGGTGAGCTTGTCGCCGGGCAGCAACGCGTCGATCGCCGCGGCCAATACCGGGTGGCCGGGACCGGCACCCAGGATCAGGCCGGTCTTGGGACCCGCGTGGCGAATGAACTCATCGGCGATGACCCGCGCGGCACGGCGGCTCACGCTCGGCGAAAAAGGCATGGAGCAATGGTAAGACGACTCAGACATGCGGATACATGCCGGTGCGTCTCTCACCCCACTGACCTCAAGAGTTTCAAGGTTATGAATGCGATGCGGGGCGTGTTCGCCGGTGCTAATCTCAAGACCGGCGCCAAGATCCACAACTGAAAAGACCGGGGGAATGTTGGCTCAACGCCGACAGCATTCCGTCGCGATGTTCATCGGGAGTGGTCACGAGTACGACGGTGGGGCGGCGCGCCGCAGACGCACCACCGACCGCAGGCCACCGATCCGATACCCCGTCGTGACACCTGTGTCCGCCGCATGGGACCGGTCAAGCGACGAACCGAGGTACCGCGCGCTTTGCACCTCGGTTCGTCGTCTATCCGCGATCGGACGACAAGAGTGGGGCGATCCCGTCACCGGGACCGCCCCACTTCGCTTGCCACGTACTAAGACTCGCCGTTGGACTCCCCGTCGCCGCCCGAGGCGTCGGCGGTGAGCTCGACTGGCGGGACGTCGGGGACCGTGACCGGCGTCTTCTCCGAACCCTCGAACGTGAGGTGAGCGTTCTCGAAGTCGACCGGGTCGCCCTCGCAGTCGATCGTCACGATCTGACCCGGGTTCAGCTCGTCGAACAGGATCTTCTCCGACAGCGTGTCCTCGATCTCGCGCTGGATGGTGCGGCGCAGCGGCCGGGCACCCAGCACCGGGTCGTATCCCTTGTGGCCCAGGAATTCCTTGGCCGCCTGGGTGATCTCCAGACCCATGTCGCGGTTGCGCAGCTGCTCCTCGATCCGCTTGATCATCAGGTCGACGATCTTGATGATCTCGTTCTCCGACAGCTTCGGGAACACGATCGTGTCGTCGATGCGGTTGAGGAACTCCGGACGGAAGTGCTGCTTCAACTCGTCGTTGACCTTCAGCTTCATCCGCTCGTAGTCGTCGGCGCCGTCGCTGTCGGCCTGGAAGCCCATGGACACCGCCTTGGCGACGTCCTTGGTTCCCAGGTTGGTGGTGAGGATCAGCACCGTGTTCTTGAAGTCCACGATGCGGCCCTGGCCGTCGGTGAGGCGGCCGTCCTCCAGGATCTGCAACAGGGTGTTGAAGACCTCGGAGTGCGCCTTCTCGATCTCGTCGAACAGCACCACCGAGAACGGCTTGCGGCGCACCTTCTCGGTGAGCTGGCCGCCCTCGTCGTAGCCGACGTATCCGGGGGGCGCACCCACCAGACGCGACACCGTGTACCGGTCGTGGAACTCGCTCATGTCCAGCTGGATCAGCGCGTCCTCGGAACCGAACAGGAACTCCGCCAGCGCCTTGGACAGCTCGGACTTACCCACGCCGGACGGGCCGGCGAAGATGAACGAGCCGGACGGGCGCTTCGGGTCCTTCAGGCCGGCGCGGGTGCGACGGATCGCCTGCGACACCGCCTTGACCGCGTCCTGCTGGCCGATGATGCGCTTGTGGAGCTCCTCCTCCATGCGCAGCAGCCGGGAGGTCTCCTCCTCGGTGAGCTTGTACACCGGGATGCCGGTCCAGTTGGCCAGCACCTCGGCGATCATCTCGTCGTCCACCTCGGTGACGGTGTCGAGGTCGCCGGCCTTCCACTCCTGCTCGCGGTGGTCGCGCTGGTCCTGCAGCTGCTTCTCGTTGTCGCGCAGCTGCGCGGCCCGCTCGAAGTCCTGCGCATCGATCGCGGATTCCTTGTCCTTGCGGGCCTGGGCGATCCGGTCGTCGAACTCGCGCAGGTCCGGCGGGGCCGTCATGCGGCGGATCCGCATCCGGGCGCCGGCCTCGTCGATCAGGTCGATCGCCTTGTCCGGCAGGAACCGGTCGGAGATATAGCGGTCGGCCAGCGTGGCCGCCGCCACCAGGGCGCCGTCGGTGATGGACACCCGGTGGTGCGCCTCGTACCGGTCGCGCAGCCCCTTGAGGATCTCGATGGTGTGCGCCAGGGACGGCTCCGGAAGCTGAATGGGCTGGAAGCGGCGCTCCAGCGCGGCGTCCTTCTCCAGGTACTTCCGGTACTCGTCCAAAGTGGTCGCACCGATGGTCTGCAGCTCGCCGCGCGCCAGCATCGGCTTGAGAATGCTGGCCGCGTCGATGGCGCCCTCGGCGGCACCCGCACCCACCAGGGTGTGGATCTCGTCGATGAACAGGATGATGTCGCCGCGGGTGCCGATCTCCTTGAGCACCTTCTTGAGGCGCTCCTCGAAGTCACCGCGGTACCGGGAACCGGCGACCAGCGCACCCAGGTCGAGGGTGTACAGGTGCTTGTCCTTCAGGGTCTCGGGCACCGCGCCCTTGACGATGGCCTGCGCCAGGCCCTCCACCGCGGCGGTCTTGCCCACGCCGGGCTCGCCGATCAGGACCGGATTGTTCTTGGTACGCCGCGACAGCACCTGCATGACCCGCTCGATCTCGGTCTCGCGACCGATCACCGGGTCCAGCTTGCCGTCCCTCGCCGCCTGGGTGAGGTTTCGTCCAAATTGGTCGAGCACCGGGGACGTCGACTGCGACTGCTCGCCGCTGCCGCCCGCGCCCGCGGCGGCGCCGGCGGGCTCCTTGCCCTGGTAACCCGACAGCAACTGCAACACCTGCTGGCGCACCCGGTTGAGGTCCGCGCCCAGTTTGATGAGGACCTGGGCGGCGACGCCCTCGCCCTCGCGGATCAAACCCAGCAGGATGTGCTCCGTGCCGATGTAGTTGTGGCCCAGCTGCAAAGCCTCCCTGAGGCTCAGCTCCAGCACCTTCTTGGCGCGCGGGGTGAAGGGGATGTGGCCGCTGGGCGCCTGCTGGCCCTGGCCGATGATCTCCTCCACCTGTTGGCGCACGCCCTCCAGCGAGATGCCAAGGCTCTCAAGGGCCTTGGCGGCCACGCCCTCGCCTTCGTGAATCAGCCCGAGCAGGATGTGCTCCGTACCGATGTAGTTGTGGTTGAGCATCCGGGCCTCTTCTTGGGCCAGGACGACAACTCGCCTCGCGCGGTCGGTAAACCGTTCAAACATGTGCTCGTGCTCCTTGCGTCCGCCCCGCTTCCGGGCTGGTCTGACCAGTTGTCAACTTACGTCCTCTTGACGGCTGGCCGACGATTTCGCCGACAGGACTGATTCCTTAATCAATGAGTCCACCCTATCGCTGATGTCCTACCCCAACGGCCACCCGTCCACCGCCATTCCCCACGGTCACCGGCGTACGCCGACAGCGAACATCCGCGGACCGTGACAGGCCCATGACAACGGCCCGTGTGCACGTTGTCACGTGAACACGGGCCGTCGCTCGCCTGCGGGTCAGTCGTTCATGAACCGTTGGCCCCGGCACCGGCGTGGTATTCGTCGATGATGTGCTGGGGAATCCGGCCGCGATCGGAGACCTTCTTTCCTTCGCGGGCGGCCCATTCACGAATGGCCTTGTTTTGTTCGCGGTCAATCGGCGCCCGCATGCGGGGCGCCGTGCTGGTCGCACCGGGCTTGTTTCCGGTGCTGTAGCGACCGATTTTGCGCGCCACAGTCACGTAATCGGTCAGTGCCTCACGAAGTGTTCCGGCGTGTTCGTGGGACAGGTCAATCTCATATGCGAATCCATCGAGTCCGAACTTGACGGTCTCTTCGGCTGTGCCGCCGTCAAGATCGTCCACGAGGATTACCTGTACACGTTGAGCCACCGCTAGACCTCCGGTTTGGTAATGATTGCCATTCGGTTGACCACTTTAACCCAAGGGAAATTCTAAATGTGGGCCGCGGTCCCACATTTAAGACTCGCCTTTCAATGTGGGTACCACGGCGGACATTTTCGATGGGTTATAGGCGCCGTAGGGCTTTACTCCGGCTTTACGAGCGGGAACAGGATGGTTTCCCGGATACCCAGGCCGGTCAGGGCCACAAGCAGCCGGTCGATACCCATGCCCATTCCGCCGGTCGGTGGCATTCCGTATTCCATTGCGCGCAGAAAATCCTCGTCCAGCCGCATGGCCTCATCCTCCCCGCGGGCGGCCTGGCGTGCCTGTTCAGCGAATCGTTCGCGCTGAACGACCGGGTCGATCAGCTCCGAATATCCGGTACCGAGCTCCACTCCGCGGACGTACAGATCCCATTTTTCGGTCAGGCCGGGCGTTTCGCGATGCGCCGCGGTCAATGGCGAGGTCTCTTCCGGGAAATCCATGACAAAGGTGGGCTGGACGAGCGAATCGACCACCAGGTGCTCGAAAAGCTCCTCGACGAGTTTCCCGGGACCCCACGCGGGGTTGACTTCCAGGCCCGTTTTATCCGCAAAAGTCGTCAGGGTCTCGAAGGGTGTTTCGACGGTCACTTCTTCGCCCAGGGCGCCGGAAAGCGAGCCATACAAGGTGATCTCGCTCCACTCGCCTCCCAATTCCACCTCGGTGCCGTCGGCGTGAGTCACCAGTGTGGAACCGAAAACACGCCGTGCGCTTCCCTGCACGAGTTCCTGAGTAAGTCGTCCAATCGACCGATAGTCCCCGTATGCCTCGTACGCCTCGAGCATCGTGAATTCGGGGGAATGTGAGGAATCGGCGCCCTCATTACGAAAGTTGCGATTGATTTCGAATACCCGATCGATGCCGCCCACCAGGCAGCGCTTGAGATACAACTCCAGCGCGATGCGCAGATAGAGGTCCATGTCCATCGCGTTGGACCGGGTGGTGAAGGGCCGGGCGTTGGCGCCGGAGGCGATCACCTGGAGGATCGGCGTCTCCACCTCCATGAAGTCGCGCTCGTGCAGCATGTCGCGCACCGCGCGCACCACGTTGGCGCGATTGCGGGCGTTGGCGCGCGCCTCGGGGCGCACGATCAAATCCACGTAGCGCTGCCGTACCCGGGTCTCCTCGCTGAGCGGCTTGTGCGCCACCGGAAGCGGGCGCAGCGCCTTGGACGCCATCGTCCAGGAGTCGGCCATCACCGACAGCTCGCCGCGCTTGGAGGTGATGACCTCGCCGGTGGCGCCCACGAGGTCGCCGATGTCGACCAGCCGCTTCCAGTCGGCCAGCGATTCCGCGCCGATCTTGCCGGCCGACAGCATGAGCTGCAGCTGGGTGCCGTCGCCCTCGCGGATGGTGGCGAAGCACAGCTTGCCCGCGGTGCGGTTGAAGATGACCCGGCCGGTCACCGACACCTCTTCGCCGGTGTTGGTCTCGGCGGGCAGGTCGGCGTGTTTGGCGCGCACCGCGGCCAGGGAGGTGGTGCGCTTGACACCCAGCGGGTAGGGCTTGGCGCCCTTGTCGAGCATGTCGGCGCGCTTGGCGTGGCGCACCTTCATCTGCTCGGGAAGGTCGTCGTCGTCCGGGATGCTGGGATTGTCGTTCACGGATACACCGCTTTCTGTGCTCATGGATTTCACGGCCCGCGTGTCTTTTGGGGCCGTGCACAAGCCTAAACGGCGGCGTAGCCGCGGTGCTATGCGGTTTTGGCCGCGAGGTGGCTGCGGAACACGTACGTGCAGTACGGCATCGTGAAGGTCTCGCGCCCGGCCAGCTGCGGGTGGGTGTTGAGCAACCCGGTGATCCCGTCGAGGACCTCGCGCTGCCGTTCGGGCGTGGCGGTGATGTAGTACGACCGCGACTGCACCAGGCGCACCAGGCCGGGGCCGTCCATCGGTTTTTCGTGGCGCACGACGTTCAGCTCGGAACCGTTGAAGTGGGGAGCGAAGGGCTCCTGCTCGGCGCGCAGCCGGGACGCCAGGATCTCGGCGTCCGAGGCGCTGGCGATCTCCGACATCCGCTTGACCCAGTCGCGCGACTCGTCGCGAACATTCCAGATCGGACAGAAGACGCCGCCCGGGCGCAGGACGCGGGCGATCTCCGGCAGTGCCTT
This sequence comes from Stackebrandtia sp., assembly GCF_035643755.1. Classification (NCBI taxonomy): domain Bacteria; kingdom Bacillati; phylum Actinomycetota; class Actinomycetes; order Glycomycetales; family Glycomycetaceae; genus Stackebrandtia; species Stackebrandtia sp. The sequence goes on from NZ_DASQPW010000261.1 coordinate 41,159, forward strand.
GGCGGGATCGAACCAGTGGTACGCCTGCCCGGCCGTGACGGCGTCGGCGCAGCCGTCGGGCAGCGGGATCTCCTCGGCGCTGCCCACCTGGGAGCCGACCAGGCCCGTGGTGGTGTCCCGCAGCTTGTCGAGCATCTTGGCGTCGGGCTCGATCGAGGTGACGCGGTGCCCGGCGGCCACCAGGCCGCGGGTCAGCAGCCCGGTCCCGGCGCCGAGGTCGACCACATCCAGCGGGGAATCGCCGAAGGCCCAGCTCAGGGCCTCGGCGGGATAGGTCGGACGGACCGCGTCATACAGGTCGGCGGCCTGCCCGAACGAAAGAGCGTGGGTTTGTGGGGTGGGGGAGGAGGAAGCGGGAGTCACCTACTCAACTTATCGGCCGCCGGGCGCGATGTCATGCGTCCCAGGGGCACGAGATTCCTCACAGTGGTTGTTCGATTACCGAGATCACCCGACGTGCCGCGCACATGCCCAGTTGAAAGCGGGTTTGTACATCAAAAAAGTCCATGAGGGACCTAATTCGTCGTTGGACCGTGCGGCGCGACATCCCCAGGCGTCGCCCGATCGCCTGGTCGGAAAGCCCGCCCGCCAGAAGGCGGAGCAGTTCGTGCTGGTCAAGCGGGAGTTCCGGGGGTGCGGCAGCGGCCGGCGTGATGGCTTCGGTTGTGATTGGCATGCCTGTGCTCACCTCTCGCGTATTGGTGGTTCACCTGTATTCACGCGAAAGAGCTGGTACAAGTTGCGCGCCTCACCCAAATGAAAATGCCGGGTATCCGACCACTCGGTCAGGGTTGCCGAACGTGTCGGCTGAGGTACGCAGGTCGAGTTCGGTCGCGGCGTAGCCGTGATGCGCCGTCCACGCGACCGTGCCGCGCAGCGCGAACACGCCGCAGGCGTCGGAGGTCTTGATGCGGCGCGGCTCGGCGCCCAGCACCGCGTCGGCGGTGGCCCGGTCGAGCTCGCGGGCGGTGGCCTCGTCGTGGTAGTGCGACAGGTCGGTGCTGCACAACAGGACGGTGTCGGCGTCCACGAGGCGGTCGATGGCGGTGGCGATGTCGGCGATGGTCGACTTGCCGACCACGATCGGGGTGACCTCGGCGCCGGGGGCGCACACCTGGAGGAAGGGCAGCTGCACCTCCAGGGAGTGCTCGCGCTGGTGCGGTACCTCGTCCAGCGGCACGTCCTCGGGTCGCGGGGTGGCGACGGTGCCCAGCGGCGTCTCCCAGCCTTCGGCGGGGGAGCCCGCCATGCCTTGCAACGGAACGAAATGCGACGGCCCGATCAGGACGATGCGGCCGATCCGGTCGGCGTGGGCCCGCAGCCGCGCGTAGACGTGGGCGGCGACCGGCCCGGAGAAGCGGTACCCGGCGTGCGGGACAACGTACGCGCGGGCCAGCGCGTCGCCGGTCGGCACGTCGACGTCGTCCAGCAGGGACTCGATGTCCCGGCGCAGCGACTCGCCGGATTCGGGATAGAAACGTCCGGCCACCACAGCGGGTCGGATGTCACTCATGGGCGGTCCTTCGATCGTGCGGGCCGGGCCGACCGGTGGGCATGCCCAGGCGCACCGGACGACGTTTGGCGCCCCAGGTACCGGCCGGGCCACTGTATACACCGGGTACCCGGGCGCCGCAGTGTTCACAGTACCCGGTGTCGCTCAACGCGTACTCCTTCAGCACGTACCAGTCGCGCACCACCACGGGCTCGCCGCAGGCGCCGCAGCGCGTGGTGCCGCCGTCGGAGTCGTGGACGTTTCCGGTATAGACGTATTTGAGTCCGTGATCGATCGCGATGGCGCGGGCCCGGCTCAGGGTCGCCGGAGGGGTCGGCGGCACGTCGCGCATCTTGAAGTCGGGGTGGAAGGCCGTGAAGTGCAGCGGCACGTCGGGCCCCAGGTGCTCGGCGATCCACGCGCTCTGCTCGGCGATCTCGGCGTCGGCGTCGTTGTGCCCCGGGATCAACAGCGTGGTGATCTCGAGCCACACGTCGGTCTCGTGGTGAAGGTACTCAAGGGTTTCCAGGATCGAGCCCAGCTTGGCGAACGCCACCTTCTGGTAGAAGGATTCGGTGAAGCCCTTCAGGTCGATGTTGGCGGCGTCCATGTGGGAGTAGAAGTCCGCGCGGGGCTCGGCGTTGATGTAGCCCGCCGACACCGCGATCGTCTTGATGCCGCGCTGCGCGCACGCGTCGGCCACGTCCATGGCGTACTCGATGAAGATCGTGGGGTCGTTGTACGTGAACGCCACCGACGAACACCCCAGCTGCTCGGCCGCCCTGGCCAGCGCGTCGGGGGCCGCCGAGCCCGACAGAGTGTCGATCTCGCGGGACTTCGAGATGTCCCAGTTCTGGCAGAAGCGGCAGGCCAGGTTGCACCCCGCGGTGCCGAAGGACAGCACGGGCGTGCCGGGCAGGAAATGGTTGAGCGGCTTCTTCTCCACCGGGTCGACGCAGAAGCCCGAGGACCGGCCGTAGGACGCCAGCACGATCTGGTCGTCGATCCTGCCGCGCACGAAGCACAGCCCGCGCTGGCCCTCGCGCAGCTTGCAGGCGCGCGGGCACACGTCGCACTGGACGCGCCCGTCGTCCAGCGCGTGCCAGTACCGGGTGCCGACGGTGAACGGATCGGCCATGCTCAGGGCGTCGGCGGCCGGCGTGACGGTGGACATCCAACACCTCCTTATATCGAGGGTAGGCCCGTCGCGGTCGATGTGACCATCGGGCGATGACAGGATGACGGCTGTGTGGTCGCGGGACGAGCGTAGGTGGGTTCCGTTCGGTGCGGTCCCGCGGCGATGGTGGGCCGAGGCGGCGCTGGCGGCGGGCTTCGCCGCGGTGACGGTGTTGTTGCTGTGGCCGTCGTGGCTGGTCGACGTCGACGTCGCCGTGCGCGACTTCTGCCTGGGGCACCACGCGACGCCGCTGTTCTGGACGGCGCGGGTGCTGACGTTCGCCGGGCAGGGGCTGCCGCTGTCGCTGATCTGTCTCGGCCTGGCGGCGTGGCTGTCGCGGCGGCACCGCACGATCCGCCCGCTGTTGCCCGTGGCGGCGGCGTACGTCGTGCTGGCGCTGGTGCTGGGCGTGAAGGACTGGATGGATCGGGTGCCGCCGCGCTTCCCGACCGGGCACGCGCCCTATGTGGACGCCGCGGGGTCGGTGCTGTTCTCGGGCCAGGGCGCGTCGTCGTATCCGTCGGGACACGGCGCCAACACCGCCGTGTGGTACGGCCTCATCGTGCTGCTGTGCGGCGCCGCGCTGTCGGCGACCTGGCGCCGCGTCCTGCTCGTCGCGCCGCCGCTGGTGTCGCTGTCCGCGCAGCTGTATCTCGGCTACCACTGGCTGTCGGACTCGGTGGCGGGCTACCTGTTGGGCTGGTTGATCATCCGGGCCGTGCGGCGGGTTCCGTGGGACCGTGTGGGTCTCAGTGCGCGGTTCGGGCGCGGCGGCGGGCGTCGCGGGCGCGGCGCAGTCGATTGATCAGCGTCGGCTCGACCGCCAGCGCGTCGGGGTTGTCCAGCAGCTCCGACAGCAGCTGGTAGTACCGCGTGACGGATACGTCCAGCTCGTCCTTGATGGCCCGCTGCTTGGCGCCGGCGCCGCGCCACCAGCGCCGCTCGATGTCGAGCACGGCGCGCTGGGTGCGGGTGAGTCGGTCGGGGGGCGAATCCATGGGGGTCCTTTTAGGATTTATCGGGGGCGACCAGGGGGATGAGGTCGGCGACCGAGTCGAAGATGTGGTGGGGCTGGAAGGGGAAGCGGTCGATCTGCTCGCGCTCGGTGACGCCGGTCAGCACCAGGAAGGTCTCCAGGCCCGCCTCGACCCCCGCCACCACGTCGGTGTCCATCCGGTCGCCGATCATCGCGGTGGTCTCGGAGTGCCCGCCCGCCTTGTTGAGGGCGCTGCGCATCATCAGCGGGTTCGGCTTGCCCACGAAGTACGGGTCCACCTGTGTTGCCTTGGTGATCAGCGCGGCGACCGCGCCCGTGGCGGGCAACACGCCCTCGGGGGACGGGCCCGTCGGGTCGGGGTTGGTCGCGATGAACCGGGCCCCCGCCTCCACCAGGCGAATCGCCGTGGTGATGGCACCGACCGAATAGGACCGCGTCTCGCCCAGCACCACGTAATCGGGGTCGATGTCGGTCAGCACGTAGTCGATCTCGTGCAGCGCCGTGGTCAGACCCGCCTCGCCGATGACGTACGCGCTGCCGCCCGGGCGCTGCGTCTTGAGGAAGTCCGCCGTGGCCAGCGCCGAGGTGTAGATCGACTCGGCGGGCACGTGCAGACCCGCCGCCCGCAAACGGAAATGCAGGTCGCGCGGCGTGTAGATCGAGTTGTTCGTCAGCACCAGGAAGCGCTTCCCCGACGCGGCCAGGGCCTCGATGAAGTCACCCGCCCCGGGCACCGGCACTCCCTCGTGGACCAGCACTCCGTCCATGTCCGACAGCCAGCAGTCGATGGGCCCACGATCAATCATTTCGCCAGTCTGCCACCTGGGCCCGACGGATTGGGAGGCGTTTAAGGTGTACGGCGTGGATATAGCCGTGGTCGTGATTCTGGTCGCCGCATGCGGGGCGCTGGCGGGCGGCCTGGGCTACTGGGCGGTGCGGATCGGGAGGAATCGATGACCGAGCAGACAGGCGGCGACGCGACACCGGACTTCGCCACGACCTTCGAGCCGATCGGCGAATACCCCTTTGAGGACACTCACAACCTGCGGGTCGGCCCCGACCTGCACCCCGACCTGCTGCCGCTCCTGCCGTACATCGGGGTGTGGCGGGGCCGCGGCCAGGGCGGCTACCCGACGATGGACGACTTCGCCTACGGCCAGGAGGTGCGCATCTCGCACGACGGCCGCCCCTTCCTGTACTACGAGTCGCGCAGCTGGCTGCTGGACGGCGACGACAAGCCGATCCGCCGCGCCGCCCGCGAGGTCGGCTGGTGGCGGGTGACCAAACAGGAGGGTAAGCGCGACGAGGTCGAGCTGGAGCTGTCCCACCCCACCGGGGTCATGGAGCTGTACTACGGCCACGTCGACGGCACCACGGTCGAGATCGCCACGGACGCGGTGATCCGCAGCCCGCACGCCAAGGAGGTCACGGGCGGCAAGCGCCTGTACGGGATCGTCGACGGCGCCCTGATGTACGCCGCCGAACTCGCCGCGATGGGCCAGCCCCTCACCCCGCACCTGTCCGCCCGACTGGCCCGCATCGAGGGCTGACCCCACGGGACCCCGCGGACCGAGCTTCGCGAATGCGGGGGTCCGGGGGCGGCAGCCCCCGGCGGGGAGCACGGGGCGGAGCCCCGTGGCGGCGAGCGAAGCGAGCCAAAGAAGACTAAATCGACTGGGTCTTCCGAAGGAAGACAGACTGATCCCCGATTTAGAAGAGGCGGGCCGCGGTGGGTGTGAACCGCGGCCCGCCTCTTATCTGGGTTGGGCGGGAGAAAGCTTGTCGGCATGTCCAACGACTGCTGCGACAAGGGGTTACGGCGTCTTTTTAAACTGTCCTATTTATGCCAGTTTGCGATTTTCCGGGGATTGTGTATGGCTTTTCGATGAAATGTGGCTTGATGGGGGTTTCGGGCTCGATCCATGAATCGCCGCCGGTGCCCTGCGGATTCGCCCTCCAGCGGCGGCCCACCCGGTGTACGCCGATCGGGTGCACCGTGACTCCCTCGCCGTCGATGCGCAACCGCAGGAAGCACTTGTAGTCGTCGATGGACTGGCCGGCGAACAGTTCGTTGTCGTTGACGCCGAAGCGCCCGGCGATCACCAGGTAGGCCGACACGACGACGCTGGCGAGGATTCCCGAGATCGGCACATAGGCCACATAGGACGCCCAGCCCGAGAATCCGAACTCCGCGTACGTGAACGCGCCCAGCGTCGTGAGACCCAGATGCACCGCCGCGTGCCCGCCGGCCGCCAGCCAGTACTTCAGCGTCCGCGAACCCGCCGAGGGATAGGCGAAGGCGATGGTGATGCCGAGGGTGACCGCGGCCGCCGCGACCGCGGTGCCCGTCGAGTTGAGGAAGCTGACCAGCCCGAACAGGTGGATGATGCCCAGCAGCACCAGGAAGCTCGGGTTGCGCAGCGGCATCCGCCAGAAGATCTTCATCGCCTGGCGCCACGACTGCCGACGGTCGGGATAGCACACGCCCCTGGTGTAGGTGCGCGGCTCGGAACCGTGCCGCTGCATGGATTCCGGCGGCGGCGCGGTGATCCGCGACGGCAGGGTGTGGGTGCCCGACATGTAGGCCCCGCCGCCGCCCGCGGTCACCAGGTGCCGGTCCCCGCCGCCCTCCACCTCGCGGTAGTGGCTGTAGTGGTGGCGGTCGCCGGTGAGGATCAGCGGCACCTCGCCGCCCTTGGGTTCGATGACGGTGCGGATGAAGTAGTCGTAGCGGTCGAAGGCGCGCGGGTCGGCCTTGGTGAGCGTCCAGGTGGGGCGCGGAACGCACAGGATCACCTGGTCGCCGGGTTCCATGTCCTGCAAGGCTTCGGTGAAGTACTGCAGCTGCGGCTGGTCGAAGTACGCGTCGAACTGCGCGTCGATTCCCAACAGCCACCAGCGATGCGGAAGCCGCGCCGCCCAGTAGCTGCGCTTCTGGTACGTGGAGCGGCCGCCGATGTCGCGCCCGGCGGCGAACACCCGCAGGAACGCGGTGAGGCCGTCGAACCAGTCGTGGTTGCCGGGGATCGCGTACAGCGCGCCGTCGCCCTCGGGCAGCGCGGCCTGGAAGGGGCCCTTGAACTTGTTCTCGTAGTCGCGCCAGTTCGCGGCCGGGTAGACCTCGTCGCCGCCCATCACGGTGATGGAGCCGCGCGGCAGGGACCCGCCGAGATCCAGCTCGGGCTGGCTGGCCAGATAGGCGATGGTGTAGGTGGAGTCGAAGCCGTCACCGGAGTCGGCGATGAAGTCCAGCCAGACTTCGTCCCCAAGGGAGTGATCGAATCGGCCCTGTTCGGAGATGGCCTGCACCTCGCGCCGGTCGAGGTAGGCGTTGAGTACCTGAGCCAGGATCATGCGCCCGGCGGTGCCGGCGAGCACGCGGGTGGACAGCCACCGCACGGCCGTTTGGGGTTGGAAACGCAATTCCTTGGAACTCAAGCTGGAGGGGCGCTCGTTCATGTATCAACTGTGCCCGATTGATCACGCTTCGACAAATTCGGGACCTCCGGGGCGAGCACTTTGTACTGACCTATGTAGACGATATTCACTATTTATCTTCTTTTAAGCCTTGGGAACGAAACATCTTAGACGCCTTTGCGCTACTTCACAGAAACCATTGGAAGCATCCCCTCAACGGTCCCCAACAGTTAGGAATGGCAATGCTTCGCAAACGCACCCTGCGGCGGTTCGCGATACCCGCCGCGATCGCGACCGGGGCGGTCACCGTCGCCGGAGGTGTCGGCATCGTGCTGGCGGCCACCGCGGGCTTGCCGGACAAGAGCGCCGACCAGGTGCTGTCCGACCTCAAGTCCTCGCATGTGGACGGGTTTTCCGGAAACGTCACGCAGACATCCGATCTGGGCCTTCCCGCCACCGACAAGAGCAAGACCACCTCGGCGCTGTCGTCCGGCACCCACAAGCTGTCGGTCGCCTACACCGCCGAGGGCAACCGGGCCCGCGTGGCGTACCAGGGAGACGTCGCCGAGACCGACTACACCCGCGACGGCACGGACCTGTACCGCTGGGACAGCGCCTCGGGCGAGGTCCGCCACCGCACCCTGTCCGGTCCCTGGGCCGACACCCCGATGCTGCCGGTGAGCGGCTGGAACCCGCAGGGCAGCGCCGAAAAGGCCGCGGCCTCCGCGTCGGGAACCGACCTGTCCCTTGAGGACCAGGTGACCGTGGCCGGGCGCGACGCGTACATGCTGGTGATGAAGCCGAAGGACTCCTCCTCGCTCATCGACCAAGTGAAGGTCGCCGTGGACGGCGAGAACGGCATGGCGCTGTCCACCGAGGTGTACCCCAAGGGCTCCGATTCCCCGGCATTCTCGGCGTCCTTCACCGAGGTCAGCTTCGACGCCCCCAGCGCGAACACCTACAAGTTCCACGCGCCCAAGGGCTCCAAGGTGACCGAGGACGGCAGGCTGGGTGACGCGCTGGCGGCCGAGACCTCCGCGGGCGACGTCATCGGCGGCGGCTGGGGCTCGATCTCCCACATCGCGACCACCGAGGCCGAGATCAAGAAGACCCTGGTGGACGAGGGGGCCAGCCCCGAGGCCGTGCAGGGCTGGATCGACGACGCCAAGCCGGTCGACGGCGGCAAGCTGCTGGAGACCAAGGTGGCCAACGCCTACCTGACCGACGGCGGCGAGCTCTACGTCGGCGCGGTCGACTCCGACGCGCTGATCGCGGCGGCAAAGGGCTGATGAGTCCACACGAGACGGCGAGGGGGCCGGGGCACGACCCCCTCGCCGTGCGTACCGCCGGTCTGGCCAAGCAGTACGCCGGCGGACGCTTCGCCGTACGGGACCTCGACCTGGGGGTCCCGTACGGCGCCGTATACGGGTTCCTGGGACCCAACGGCGCGGGCAAGACCACCAGCATCCGGATGCTGCTCGGGCTCATCGAACCCACCGAAGGCCACTGTGAACTGTTGGGTGTGGAGATGCCGCGCGGGGCGCTGCGCGTGCTGCCCCGGGTGGGCACGATGGTCGAGGGCCCGGCCTTCCACCCGCACCTGTCGGGACGGGACAACCTGCGGCGCCTCGACTGCGCCGACCGCACCGCCGATCCCCGCACCACCACCCGCCGGATCGCCGACGCGCTGGACCGCGTCGGCCTGGGATCCGCGGCCCGCGCCCGCTTCGGCACCTATTCGCTGGGAATGAAGCAGCGCCTGGCGATCGCGGCGGCCCTGCTGCGCCCCCGCGACCTGTTGATCCTGGACGAGCCCACCAACGGCCTGGACCCGCAGGGCACCCGGCAGGTGCGCGAGCTGATCGCCGAGCTGGCGGGCGAGGGCATGACCATCCTGCTGTCGACGCATCTGCTGTCCGAGGTGGAGCAGATCTGTTCGCACGTCGGGATCCTTTACCGGGGAAGCATCGTGGCACAGGGCAAGATGGACGAACTGTGCTCCACGGCCGCGGCGCGGCTGCGGGTGGAGACCGACGACCCTTCCGCCGTCGCCGCCGAACTGGTCCGGCTCGGGCTGGGCGACGTCGCCGTCGACGGCGAGACGGTGCACGCCGACATCGGCGAGTCCGAGCCCGCGAAGATCAACGCATCCCTGGTGCACCAGGGCATCGGCGTGCGCGGCTTCGGCGTCCGTGCGCCCACATTGGAGGACGTGTTCATCTCGCTGACCGGGGAGGGCTTCGATGTCGGCTGACACACTCCGGGCCCCGGTCGCCGACCGGCTCAGCCTGCGACTGCTGCGCGGCGAGCTGCGGTTCATCGCCACCCGCCGCCGCAACCAGATCGCCCTGGCGGTGCTGTGCGGCGTCCCGGTCGTCCTGGCCCTGGTGCTCAAGCTGTCGGGCGCCGCCGAACACACCGCCTCGGCCCCGCCCATGGTCGCGATGATGTTCGGCAACGGCATGCTCGTGGTGCTGGCAGCCTTCAGCGTCGAATCGCTGATCTTCCTGCCGCTGGCGGTCGCCGTGCTGTCGGCCGACGCCGTGTCGGGCGAGGCGGCCGCGGGAACGCTGCGCTACCTACTCACCGTCCCCATCGGACGAACTCGGCTGCTGTGCGTCAAGTTCGCCGCCAACGCCATCGCCGTCGTCGCGGCGGTCGCGGCCGTGGCCCTGTGCGGGGCGATCGCGGGCATCGCCGCCTTCGGCGCCGGCGACCTGGTCACCCTGTCCGGCTCCACCATTCCGTTCGGAGACTCGCTGGGGCGGGTCGCGCTGGTGTGCCTGTACGTCATGGCGATGATGATCGCCTTCAGCACCGTGACCCTGTTCGCCGCCACCTGCACCGACCATCCCGCCACCGCCATCGTCGGCAGCCTGCTGTACGTCCTGTGTGACCAGTTGCTGGTGAGCGTGCCCGAGCTCGACTGGCTGGACCCGTACCTACTCACCGGGTACTGGCGCGACTGGGGCGATCTGGTGCGCGAACCCGTCCAGACCGGCAACCTCACGATCGGCCTCGTGGTGGCCGGGGTGTACGCCGCAGTCTTCGCCTCCGCCGCCTGGGCGCGATTCACCACAAGGGACATCACGTGTTAGGGCGCTTCGGGCATGGTGCGATTACTCACCTTCGCGTCATTCGGCGTCAAGATCATTCGGCCGGTACAGTTGCGTCATGGAGTTGCTGGTCAACCCCGAAACCTGGCTGTCGTTTCTCACCCTGCTGCTTTTGGAGCTGATCCTCGGCGTCGACAACGTCGTGTTCATCTCCATCCTCACCGGGCGGCTTCCCGAGGAGCAGCGCCCACGCGGGCGCTTCTGGGGCCTGTTCCTCGCGCTCATCACCCGCCTCGCCCTGCTGGCCACCCTGTCGTGGCTCGTGGGCGCCACCAAGCCGCTGTTCGCCGTGCTCGAGCACCCGGTGTCGGTGCGCGACATCATCCTGTTCGCCGGCGGGCTCTTCCTGCTCGTCAAGGCCGTCCACGAGATCCACGGCCGGTTCGAGGGCGCCGACGAGGAGCAGGCGCCGAAGCGCTCGGGCCGCGCGGCGTTCACGTCCATCATCATTCAGATCGCGCTTTTGGACATCGTGTTCTCGCTGGACTCGGTGATCACCGCGGTCGGCATGGCCAACGAGCTGGCCGTCATGGTGGCGGCGGTGATCGTGGCGATCGCGCTGACCATGGTGTTCGCCGGGGCCATCTCGGGGTTCATCGACCGGCACCCCACCATCAAGATGCTGGCACTGTCCTTTTTGGTGCTGATTGGCGCCAGCCTGATCGCCGACGGCCTGGGGTTCCACATCCCCAAGGGTTACGTGTACGGGCCGATCGCCTTCTCGCTTCTGGTGGAGATGCTCAACATCCGCGCCAAGAAGGCCGTCGACAAGAAATAGCCGGCGCCTCGCGCGTCGCCGGTGGAGTCCCGCCCGTCGGTGGGATGATGTGTGGGTCCCGGAATATCCCAATTACCCACATACAGAGTGATATGTCGAATTTCTTTGATCCTTCGGGGGCCGAGTTCTCGGTCTCCATGCGCGGCTACGACCGGGGCCAGGTTGACACCTTCGCCCGCCGGATCTCGGTGGCCGTGAAGAACGCCGAGCAGACCCGCGCCGAGGCCGAGTCTAAACTGGCGGACGTGCGGTCCACGTTGCGGCACAACGAGAACCGCGTCAACGCCCTGGAGCGACGGCTGGCCGACACCGCGGCCCAGATCGCGGAGAACGAGCGGCCCACCCTGGCCGGACTCGGTGCCCGCGTGGAGAAGGAGCTGCGCGCGTCCGAGCGCGAGGCCGACGAACAGCGCGACGCGGCCAAGCGCGAGGCCACGGCCATCCGCTCCACCGCCCAGGCCGAGGCGGACGCCACCGTCTCCTCGGCGCGCGTCGAGTCCGACGCCATGACGGCCACCGCCAAGCGCGAGGCCGGCGAGCTGGCCGCCGTCGTCCAGTCCGAGGCGGTCGAGGTGCGCGAATCCGCCCGCCGCGACTGCGAGCTGCTGCGCGCCGACACCCAGCGCGACGTCGACCAGAAGCGCAACCAGATCCACCAGGAGGTCACGGAGATCAAGGCCCGCACCGAGCGGGACATCGCGGTCAACCGCGCCACAATGGACCGAGAGGTGACCCAGCTGCGCGCCGCGGCCGCCCGCGAGGCCGACGAGCAGCGGGCGGCGGCCGCCACGCTGCTGGCCGAGGCCGCCGAATCCCGGCAGACCCGTCTGCAGGAGCTCGCCCTGGCCCAGGCCGAGCGCCGCGAGCAGGTGGAGCGCGAGCACTCGCAGCGGCACGCCGACGCGGTCGCCCAGGCCCAGCGCATCGTCACCGAGGCCGAGGAACGCTGGGCGCTGGCCGATCAGCGCAGCCGCGAGACCAAGCAGAAGGCCGAGGACCGCGAGGCCGAGGCCGACCGGCGCGGCATGGAGATCGCCGCCCAGGCCGAGGCGATGGTCGCCTCGATCCTGGCCGAGGCGCGCACCGAGGCCGAGCGGATCCGCACCGAGGCGGCCACCGCGGCCGCGGAGATGGTGCAGCCGCTGCGCGACGAGGTGGCGGAGCTGCGCCGCAGGGAGAGCTCCGTGAGCTCCAACCTGGACGATCTGCGCCGTCAGCTCGGCAACGTCGCGGGGTCGGGAACCGATTGGGAGAAGGCCAATCTGTCGACCGGCGACGACCTTCCGCTCAACCCGCCGCGCCCGGCCTACGCGGTGGAGACGCCCACCCAGCAGATCCCGGCGATCAGCTGATGTGACCGAACCGCGCCGCCGCGTCCCGCCGTGGGCGCGGCGGCGCGTCGTCTCAGGAGCGCCCCATGCCGCCCCGCAGCAGGGCCTGCCCGATCTGGACGGTGCGGCGGGTCTGGAAGCGCATGGCGGTCAACTGGATCTCGCCGGGCAGCGGCTGATCGGGGGCGCCGCCGACGTGAGTCGTCCCGTATGGATTTCCCGACTGGAACTGGATCGGGTCGGCGTAGCCGGGTGGGACGATGACGCAGCCCCAGTGATAGAACGTGTTGTTGAGGGCCACCAATGTGGTCTCCTGCCCACCGTGGGCGGTGGCGCTGGCGCCGAACGACGACACCACCTTGTTGACGAGCCTTCCCTGCTGCCACAGGGGTCCCGAGGTGTCGATGAACTGCTTGAGCTGCGCGGTGGGAAGCCCGTAGCGGGTGGGCGTGCCGAACAGCACGACGTCCGCCCATTCCAGATCATCCAAAGTGGCTTCTTCGATGTCCTGTGTGGTGTCGACGTGCGCCTGCCACGCCTCATTGGACGCGATGGCCTCCGGCGGCGCCAGCTCCCGCACCTTGCGCAGCCGCACCTCCGCACCGTCTATCGTGCCCGCCTCATCGGCGGCGGTGGTAGCCAGAGAGTGCACCGTGCCGGTGGCGGAGTAGTAGATGATCGCGACCTGGACCGGCGTGGGCATGTCGATCTCCCCCTGACGATGTGACGACTGTCTCGGCCGCGATCCTACGGTGTTCATCGGGTGTGTGACCGCGAAATGCCAGGTCGCGAGCCCTTGTCAGCGCGGGTGCGCGTGACGTATGGTCACTCGCGTAACCACCCACCCACGGGAGCCCGGAGCACCGGGCTGAGAGGGAAGCCAGCGCTTCCGACCGTTGAACCTGATCCGGATCATGCCGGCGCAGGGAGAAGGAGACATGGTTGAACGGCGTTCCGTATCCGTCCCCTTGGGACGATTGCACTGCATCACCGACACCCGGCCCGGCGCCGACCCGATCGCCGTCGCCCGAGCCGTGCTGGCGGCCGGCGCCCCGGTGCTCCAGGTCCGCGTCGCCGACTCCTACACCGACCGCG
>NZ_DASQPW010000262.1:0-3916 GCF_035643755.1 Stackebrandtia sp.
CACCACGCCCGTGGGCACCCTGGAGGCCGAGCTGGCCGCCGCCACCTCCGCCCTCGACGACGCCGAGCGGCTGCGCACCCAGGCGCTGCGCGCCGCCCAGCTGCCGCCGCTGCTGCCGCGCGGCCACCACTTCGTCCGCAACCTGATCGTCTACGCCGCGGCGATGGTCGCCTGCTTCGTCGTCCAGCTTGTCCTGTTCGGGCTCCAGTCCAGCGGCGCGCTGCCGGGCGGCATCGGCCTGTGGATCGTGTTCATCCCGCCGCTGATGTTCCTGTTGGCCGGGTACATCGCCACGTCGGTGGCGGGCAGCCCGCGGGTGCCCATGGTGGACGCCCGCGGCAAGGAGATCGCGTTCACCGTCTACAAGAGCCCGAGGCTCGGCGGCTTCCTCGCGGTGCTCACGATGGCGGGTGCCCTGGTCTGGATGCTGACGTTATTTCAGCGCGTGGTCCAGGATGTAGCGCTCGTGATCCAGCACCTTCAGGTCCCGCATCGGGCGCCGCAGGTGTCCCTTGCGGACGATGCGCACGAAGGACGGGTCGCCCTGCGCCGCCATGCGGCGGATGCCCTCGATGTGGTCGACGATCCGCTTGCGGATCACCCGGATGAAGCGGTAACGGTCGCGTTCGGACAGTCCGTACGCGTCGGCGAACAGCCGCAGCCGCCGCGCCCGGTCGGGTTTCTTCCAGCCCAGCGTGTACGAGTCGCGGTCGGAGAACAGCGGCACCCAGGTCCACGCGGCGTACGCCACGTCGTAGATCCGGGCCCCGGGCGAGGCGAGGTCGAAGTCGATGAGCGCCAGCGTCCCGTCGGGGCGCCAGATCACGTTGTGGGGGGCGGCGTCGTGGTGGCACACCACCTCGGTGTCGGGCGGAGGGGGCCCGAAGGAGCGCCAGACCGCGCCCGGTGGCGTGCGGAAGCCGTACTGCGAGTCGTGGTACATCCGCAGCATGGTGGCCACCGTGTTGAGCGCCTCGTCGGTGGTCCAATGTGGGGCGAGTGGGTACTTGCCGCACTCACCTTCCAGATAGGACAGAACCTCGCGGCCGTGCTCGTCTATCCCCAGCGCCTTGGGCGCGCCGGTGAAGCCCGCGGCATCCAGGTGCCGGAGCAACGCGTGTACCGCTGGGGTCCAGGGGCCGGTATTGCGGCGCACGGTGTCACCGAGGCGCACGACCGTGCTCGTGTTCCCGCCGTGAAGCGGTACTTCCTGATCTGTCACCACCAACCGTCCAACTTCAGCCGGCCTGCGCCGTCACGCCGCCATTCTTCATTTCGCCGTCGTCCAATAGTGCGTCGACGAACTGCGCAACGTCGAAGGGAGCCAGGTCATCCGGACCCTCTCCCAATCCGACGAGCTTAACCGGAACCCCCAGGCGACGCTGTACCGCGATCACGATTCCGCCCTTGGCCGTCCCGTCGAGCTTGGTGAGCACCACCCCGGTCACGTCGCAGACCTCGGTGAACACCCGCGCCTGCTCCATCCCGTTCTGGCCCGTCGTGGCGTCCAGGATCAACAGCGTCTCGTCCACCGGGCCCTGCTTTTCGATGACCCGCTTGACCTTGCCGAGCTCGTCCATCAGCCCGGTCTTGTTCTGCAGACGCCCGGCGGTGTCCACCAGAACCGAGTCGACGCCGGAGTCCTTGGCGGTCTTGACCGCGTCGAACGCGACGCTGGCCGGGTCGCCGCCCTCGGCGCCGCGCACCACGGTGGCGCCCACCCGGGCGCCCCAGGTCTGTAGCTGATCGGCGGCGGCGGCGCGGAAGGTGTCGGCGGCGCCCAGCACCACCCGGTGCCCGTCGGCCACCAGCACCCGGGCCAGCTTGCCGCACGTCGTGGTCTTTCCGGCGCCATTGACGCCCACCACCAGCACCACCGACGGGCGGCCCTGCGCGCCCTTGAGGCTCAGCGAGCGGTCGAAGTCGGGGTCGAGCGCGGCGGTGAGCTCCTCGCTGAGCATCTTCCGAAGTTCTTGCGGGGAACGGGTTCCCAGCACCTTGACGCGCTCGCGCAGCTTCTCGGTGATCTCGGTGGTGGCCTCCAGACCGACGTCGGCGGTCAGCAGGGTCTCCTCGATCTCCTCCCACGCGTCGTCGTCCAGCCGGTCGCGCGACAGCAGCGACAGCAGCCCGCGGCCCAGGGCGTTGTTGGACCGCGACAGCCGGGCGCGCAGCCGCACCAGGCGGCCCGCGGTGGGTTCGGGTGTCTCGACGGCGATCTCGGCGGGGACGGCCTGTGGCGCGGGCTCGGCCTCAGGCTCGGCCGCCTCCTCGGCCGCCTCGGCCTCGGTCTCGGCGCCGTCCACCGGCGGCACGGCGCGGCGGGTGCGCACCGCCGCCACCACCAAGCCGACGATCATCAGCGCCAGGACGACGCCCACGATCAGCCACAACTGCCAGTTGTCCATTCCGCCTTTACCCTTCCACACCGAAACTCGCGCACCCACTGTACGGGTCGCGCGAGCATACTGGTTATGTCAGTCCTCGGAATCTCCCAGTCGCTGACTGATCACCTGCGTGACACCGGAACGCATCGTCACCCCGTACAGCGCGTCGCCGATCTCCATGGTGCGTTTCTGGTGGGTGATGACCAGCAGCTGCGAGGTCTCGCGCAGCTGCGACAGCAGGGTCAGCAGCCGTCCGAGGTTCACGTCGTCGAGCGCGGCCTCCACCTCGTCCATGAGATAGAACGGGCTGGGGCGCGCCCTGAAGATCGCGCACAGCAAGGCGATCGCGGTCAGGGAGCGCTCGCCGCCCGACAGCAGCGACAGCCGCTTCACCTTCTTGCCGGGCGGGCGGGCCTCCACCTCGATGCCGGTGGTGAGCATGTTGTCAGGCTCGGTGAGCAGCAGCCGTCCCTCGCCGCCGGGGAAGACGGTGGAGAACACCTTCTCGAACTCGGCGGCGACATCGGCGTAGGCCGAGGTGAACACCTCGAGGATGCGGTCGTCGACGTCCTTGACGACACTCAACAGGTCCTTTTTGGACCGGGTGAGGTCGTCGAGCTGCTCGGCGAGGAACTTGTAGCGCTCCTCCAGGGCCGCGAACTCCTCCAGCGCCAGGGGGTTCACCTTGCCCAGCAGCTTGAGCTCGCGCTCGGCGCGGGCGGCCCGCTTCTCCTGCACGGGACGCTCGAAGGGCGCGGCCATCGGCTCGGGTTTGCCGTCGTCGTCGGCCTTGGCGAGCTCGGCGGCGGTGGGCGGCACCGGCTGTTCGGGGCCGTATTCGGCGATCAGGGTGTCGACGTCGATGCCGAATTCCTCGGCGGCGCGCGATTCCAGCTGCTCGATGCGCAGCCGCTGCTCGGTGCGGGCCACCTCGTCGCGGTGGACGGCGTCGGTGAGTCGGTCCAATTCGGATGCCAGTTCCCTGGCGCGCTTGCGCACCTCGGTGACGGCGGCCTCGCGGGCGTTCTTGGCCTGCTGCGCGGCGTCCCTTTCGGACGCGGCCTGGGCCAGCGACCGCTCGATGTGTTCCAGGGCCGAGCCGACGCCGTCGGCGACGAGCTCGGCGACCGAGCAGGCCCGCTGCCGCACGGCCTTGCGCATGGCGGCGCGCTGGCGGGCCTGGTGCTCCTGGTGGGCCTGGCGCTCCAGGGCGTCGGCCCGTCCCGCTAGCGCCGACACCCGCTCCTCGGCGGTGCGCACCGCCAGGCGGGTCTCCATCTCGTTTTGCCGCGCCTGCTGCAGGGCGACCGACAGCGAATCGCGCTCGGAGGTGGACGGGTCGTCCTCCTCTGGCGCCGACTCCGCTTGGCGCAGTTCGTCTTCCAGCTCCGTCAGGCCGGCCAGGTCGGCGTCGCGGGCGGTCTCGGCGGCCCGCTTGCCCTCCAGCAGCCGCCGCACCTCCCCCTCGGCGGAGGACGCCGCGGCGCCCAGCTCGGCGGCGCGGCGCGCCACGGCGTTGCGTTGCTTGT
>NZ_DASQPW010000263.1:0-8080 GCF_035643755.1 Stackebrandtia sp.
ACCACCAGCCCTGGAGGCGGCGCCTGATCGAGGCCGTGGCGGCCTCGACCGCCGCCGCGGCCGCGCCCGTGGCCGGCGTGGTGGACACCGGCGAGTTCCTGACGTACCGGCATCACGTGAACCCCGAGGAGCTGTGAGCACATGACCCTGGTCAACACCGGCGAACTGCTGGAGGACTCCCGCGGCGGTGTGGGCGCCTTCAACGTCATCACCATCGAGCACGCCGAGGCCATCGTCGACGGCGCCGCCCGGGCCCGGCGCCCGGTGATCCTGCAGATCAGCGAGAACGCCATCAAGTTCCACCGTGGACAGATCGGGCCGATCGCGGCCGCCACCGCCGCCGTGGCCGACGCCGCCGACATCCCCGCCGCCCTGCACCTCGACCACGTCACCGACCCGAGCCTGTGGGAGGTGGCCCCGCAGCACGGCTTCGGCTCGGTGATGATCGACGCGTCCAAGCTGCCCTATGAGGACAACGTCGCCGAGACGGGGCGGGCCGTGGAGTTCCTCAACAGCCGCGGCCTGTGGGTGGAGAGCGAGCTGGGACAGGTGGGCGGCAAGGAGGGCGAGCCGCCGGTGTCGGCCCACGCGCCCGGCGCCCGCACCGACCCGGCCGAGGCCGCCGCGTACGTCGCGGCCACCGGGGTGGACGCGCTGGCGGTGGCGGTGGGCTCCAGCCACGCCATGACCACCCGCGAGGCCCTGCTGGACCACGACCTGATCGCCGAGATCCGCGCCGCCGTCCAGCTTCCGCTGGTGCTGCACGGCTCCTCGGGGGTGCCCGACGCCGAGCTGGCCCGCGCCGTGGCGGGCGGCATGGTGAAGATCAACATCGGCACGGCCCTCAACATCGCCTTCACCCGCGCGGTGGCCGACGATCTGGCCGCCCACCCCGACAACGTCGACCCCCGCAAATACCTGGCGAGGGCCCGCGACGCGATGGCCGCCGCGGTCGAGCACTTCCTGGGCGTCCTGGCGGGCGGAACCCCGGCCTAACCGCGCTGCGACGGGACCTTCGTGAACTTGCCCTGCCTGATGCGCACGATCAGCCAGATCAGTCCACAGGTGACCGAGACGCCCATCATGATGCCGCCCCACGGTCTGCCGACGGTGGCGGACATCAGCATGGCGATGATCAAGACGGTGGACTCCGCGATCATGCGCGGCGCGGGCGGTTCGAAGCGCTGCAACGGACCCAGCGGCATGGTCGTCCACGGGACCCGCCGCAGGCTGCGGACGATGAGCAGGCCGATCATGAACCCGGCGGGCGCGTCGAAGAGCCAGTGGGTGCCGATGAACGTCTGCGAGACCACCACCACGATCGGCGGCCCGAGCAGCAGGATGCGGCGCATCCACGGCGCCATGGCGGCGCCCAGGAACAGCACGATCAGCCCGTAGAACACGATGGTGTTGGTGTCGTGCCCCGACGGGAACGCCGAGCCCGCGCCGTCGTAGAGGAACAGCATCGGCCCGTCCGGGGAGCGCTTCGGCTCGACCAGCCACAGCGGGTGGTGCGACAGCGGCCGTCCCAGCGCGTTCTTCAGCTCCAGCACCACGCCCAGCGTGAACAGCCCGCCGCCCAGGAACAGCAGCGGCCGAATGCTCGTGTAGCGCACCGCGGCCCACACCGCGATCGCCACGGTGATCGGGGCGATGAAGCGCCCCAGCCCCAGCCCGGAGACGAAGTGCCCGATGTCCATGGGGCCGGGCAACTGGACCGTCTCGATGCCGCGCGGTGTGACCCACGGCACCACGGCGCCGCGCACCCGGATGTCCCACATCCGCATGCGCAGCCAGTAGTCGAACTTGACCAGCGGCGACGGCCAGACGAGCAGCACCGCGTTGGTGATGAACCCGATGCCCAGGAAGATGTCCGGCCACCAAGACTTCGGCTTGCCGCCGAAGGGCCGCCAGGTCTTCTCCTTGATCGGCCAGGTGGCCTGCGCGAACTTGACGAAGCGCGACCATTTCTTCTGCGCCCAGCGTTCGAAGCGCGCGCGACGGGGGTCGTCCTCGCCAGGCGAGGACGACTCGGGCACGACGCGCGTCGTTTCGAGTTGGGGTTGCAAGTCTGCTCCTGTGGTTTTCTGCTTTCTTTGACGAGACAGACCGCGACCCGGTTCCATCCGAATTAACGGTCACCCTTCACGACGGGCGAACCACGATGCAATCACTCATTGAAGCAGATGACTTCGACCACGTCACGATCCCGCCGCAAGATTACCGTCGATCGACAACTCGGACAACGAATTGTGATCACGGCGTAACCATTGGGGAACCGGGTGAATCGGCTCACCACCGGTGTCAAAGGCGCTGGATCGGCGCGTGCCGCACCACCAGCCACTTCGGACCATCGCCGAAGTCCACACACGCCTGCGCGCGCGGACCGGTGCCCTTCGTCTCGATGACGACGCCCATGCCGAACTTGTCGTGGGTGACCCGGTCGCCGACGGCCAGCACCGGCACGTCCTTGGCCTTCAACGCCGACGCGGTGGTGAGGCCGGCGCCGGTGAGGCCGAGGCGCTGCCCGATGCCGCTCTTCGGCGACGGGGTGGCGCGCTCGAAATCCATCAGCTCGCCCGGCATCTCCTCGAGGAACTGGCTCGGCGGGTGGAACTGGGGCTGGCCCCAGGCGCTGCGGGTCTCGGCCCGCGAGACGTGCAGCCGCTTGCGGGCCCGGGTGATGCCCACGTAGGCCAGGCGACGCTCCTCCTGCATCTCCTTGGGTTCGCCGAGCGAGCGCTCGTGCGGGAAGACGCCCTGGTCCATCCCGGACAGGAAGACCACGTCGAACTCCAGGCCCTTGGCGGTGTGCAGCGTCATCAGCGTGACCACGCCGTCGGAGTTCTCCTCGGGGTCGGGGATCTGGTCGGCGTCGGCCACCAGCGACACCTGCTCCAGGAAGCCCGCCAGCGTGGGCGCCGGCGGCTCCTCCCCCTCCGCGACGGCCTCCCCGGCGATGGTCTCGGAGTACTCCCGCGTCACCGACACCAGCTCCTGCAGGTTGTCGACGCGGGCCTCGTCCTGCGGGTCGGTGGAGGCCGACAGCTCGGCGAGGTAGCCCGAGTCGGCCAGCAGGGTCTCCAGCACCACCTCGGGCGGCTCCCCCGCACCCACCTGGTCGCGGGCGTTGTCGATCACCTGGACGAACTTCTTGACGCCGGCGGCGGCGCGCGTCGAGATCCCGATCGCCTCGTCGACCCGGCGCAGCGCGGCCGGGAAGGAGATCCGTTCCCGGTCGGCCAGGGCGTCCACGCAGGCGACGGCGCGGTCGCCGATGCCGCGCTTGGGGACGTTCACCACGCGGCGGGCCGACACGATGTCGTCGTCGTTGACCGCCAGCCGCAGGTAGGCCAGGGCGTCGCGCACCTCCTTGCGCTCGTAGAAGCGCACGCCACCCACCACCTTGTACGGCAGCCCGCGGCGGATGAACGCGTCCTCGAACACCCGCGACTGGGCGTTGGTGCGGTAGAACACGGCGACGTCGCGCGGCTTGACGTCCTCGGTGTCGGACAGGGCGTCGATCCGCTCCGCCACCCACTGCGCCTCGTCGTGCTCGTTGTCCGCGTCGTAGCGCTTGATCTTGGCGCCGTCGCCGGCGTCCGTCCACAGCTTCTTGTCCTTGCGATCCGGGTTCTTGCGGATCACCTGGTTGGCGGCGTCCAGGATGGTCTGGGTGGAGCGGTAGTTCTGTTCCAGCAGAATCGTCGTGGCGTCGGGATAGTCGCGCTCGAACTCCAGGATGTTGCGGATGGTCGCGCCCCGGAACGCGTAGATCGACTGGTCGGCGTCGCCCACCACGCACAGCTCGGACGGCGGCACCTCGGCGTCGTCGTGGTCCTCTCCCACCAGCACCCGGATCAGCGCGTACTGCGCGTGGTTGGTGTCCTGGTACTCGTCCACCAGCACGTGGCGGAAGCGGCGGCGGTACTCCCGCGCCACCTCCGGGTAGGCCCGGAACAGGTGGACGGTGTGGCCGATGATGTCGTCGAAGTCGAGGCTGTGGGCCTCGCGCAGCCGTTCGTCGTAGCGCCGGTACGCCTCGGCGACGGTGCGCTGGTAGTCCGATTCGGCCTGGGCCATGGCGTCGTCGGCGTCGATCAGCTCGTTCTTCAGGCGCGACACCGCCGCCAGCAGCCCGCGCGGCGTGGTGCGCTTGTCCAGCTCCATCTCGCGGGCCACCTGCGTCATGAGGCGGCGCGAGTCGTCGGTGTCGTAGACGGTGAACGACGACTTCAGGTTGAGCCGTTCGTGTTCGCGGCGCAGGATCCGCAGGCACGCCGAGTGGAAGGTCAGCACCCACATCATGCGGGCCCGGTTGCCGACGGCGGCGCTCACCCGCTCGCGCATCTCGGCGGCGGCCTTGTTGGTGAAGGTGATGGCCAGGATCTCGCCGGGGTGGACGCCGTGCACCGCGACGAGGTGGGCGATCCGCTGGGTCAGCACCCGGGTCTTGCCCGATCCGGCGCCCGCCACGATCAGCAGCGGCGTGCCCGCATGCAGGACGGCCTTGCGCTGGGGCTCGTTGAGGCCCTCGAGCAGTTGATCGGTCCCGGACGGCGGCGCGGTTTCGAAAAGTGAGTCCATGGCGGCGTCAATTCTAGGCGCGCGCTGTGACGTCCTTGACGCTCAGGAGGGGCGAACGACGGCGCGGGCCGGGGCCAGCACCTTGTCCTCGCCGCACGTCACCGTCAGATTGACCTCGATCGATCCATCGTCGCGGACCTTGCGGACCGTGCCGGCGACCGACACGGCGGCGCCCTCGTCGCCGGGCGGTACCGGGACGGTCTTGGCGAAGCGGGCGGTGAAGTCGCGGATCCGGTCCGCGTCGCCCGCCCAGTCCTCGAGGGCCCGGGCGGCCAGGCCCATGGTGTACATCCCGTGCGCGATCACGCCGGGCAGTCCGGCGGCCTTCGCGGCGGCGTCGTCCAGGTGGATCGGGTTGGTGTCGCCGGACGCCTTGGCGTAGGCCGCCAGGTCGGCGCGCCGCACCCGATACTCGGCGTCGAACAGGGTGTCGCCCGGGTTCATGAGGCGCTCCCCGCCACGAACAGCGTGGTCCACGCGGTGCCCACCGGGCCGTCCTGCGCGGACACCTTCCCGCGCAGGGTCAGGATGTCGTTGCCCGCCACCGATTTGATGCTGTCCACAATGAGCTCGGCGCTCAACCGATCGCCCGCCCGCACCGGGCGGACGGGTTCGAAACGCTGTTCGCGATGCAGCACCCGCGAGTAGTCCAGCCCGAAGTCGGGATCGTCGGCCAGCGAACTGGCCGCCGGCAGGGTCAACGACACCAGAAAGGTCGGCGGAGCCACGTCCTGGCGACCCGGATCGGTGTCGCCCAGCGCCGCCCGGAACGCCGCGATGGACTCGCGCGTCACCTCGACCGGCGCGGTCGCCAGCAGGCTCCGGCCGACGTAGGCGAGATTCAGCACGTGCTAGCGGGTCTCGCGGTGCGCGGTGTGCTTGTTGCAGCGCGGGCAGAACTTCTTCAGTTCCATCCGGTCGGGGTTGTTCCGACGGTTCTTCTTGGTGATGTAGTTACGCTCTTTGCATTCGACGCACGCCATGGTGATCTTGGGACGAACGTCGGTACCGCTCTTGGCCACAGCAGTGTGCCTTTCGAAAAGATCTGATTTACGAGCCGACGGAAAATCGTACCTCATGAGGGCGAACGCTCCTCCGCCCGGAGCCGGGCGGAGGAATGGCGGTCACTTCTCGTAGAACTCGGCGTCCCCGTAGCTGCCCACCGACAGGTCCCACGTGGTCTGCTCGCCGTCCTTGAGGGAGTGGCACGCGATGGGCTTCACCTTCTCGGGGTCGACCACGGCGGCGGCGTCGTCGAGCTCGCACATGACGTCGGTGGTCTTGGCCTCGTAGCGCAGGGCGTTCTCGAGATAGTCGCGGGACATGACGCGCTGGTCGGACTTGTAGTCGTAGCTGGCGACGATGTCGCCGGCCGAGATCGACACCTTCCAGTCGATCTTCTGGCCGAAGTAGGTCACCGAGCAGGTGATCTTCTGGGCCTTGCCCGCCTTGACGTCCGGGCAGTCGGCCTTGCCCTTCTTGTCGTACTGGTGCGCGTAGCTCGCGGTCTCCTTGGCCAGCGCGTATTCGATCTGCGCGTCCATGGACGCGCCGCTGCCCGGCTCGGACGGCAGCTTCTTCTCCCAGGCGTCCGACGGGTCGTCCTTCGGGACGGGCGCGCCGCGGAACTTCGACTTGTCGATGCCGTCGTCCGACGGCGAGGATGATGGCGTCGCGGTGTCGTCGGAGCCGCCGGAGGCGGATTCGTCGGGGCCGCAGGCGGTCAGGGCCAGGGCCACGGCGGCGACCCCGGCCAGGGCGGCGATTCGGCGGTACATTGTAGATCCTTTCGCTGGTGAGATCTGTCGTCTCGTGTGGCCAAGGCTCGCGCGCGCGAACTTCACGAAAACTTCAGAAAAGTTGCCCGCGGCCGGGGCGCGTATCGTTGCGGCCAGCCCATTCACCGAGGACCCGATGACCCTGGAAATCCGTCTGCTGGGAGTCATAGAGCTGCGGGCCGCCGGTCGCCGCGTCGACATCGGCCCCGCCAAGCAGCGTGGCGTCTTCGCCCTGTTGGCCTCCGAGGCGGGCGGCGTGGTCCCGACCGACCTGCTGGAGCACCGCACCTGGGGCGACGCCCCGCCCAAGGACGCCCGCCGCACCCTGCACGTGTACCTGACCCGGCTGCGCCGCGCGCTGTCGCCGATCGAGGGGCTCCGGCTGGAGCGGCACGGCGGCGGCTATGTGCTCAATGTGGACGCTCAGTCCGTCGACCTGCACCGCTACCGCCGCCTGGGCTCGGCCGCCCGCGACGCCGCCGACGCCTCCCACGCCGCCGAGCTGTGGGAGGAGGCGTTCGCGCTGTGGAGGGGCGAGCCCTTCGCCGGGCTCGATCTGCCCGGCCTGGACCGGCTGCGCCACGAGCTGCGCGCCGGGCACGACGCCGACGCCCTGGACCGCAACGACGCCTTCCTGCGGTCCGGGCGGCACGCCGAGCTGCCGTCCGTCCTGAGTGAACAAATCGAGCGGCGGCCACACGACGAGCGGCTCGCGGGCCAGTTCATGGAGGCCGCGCACCGCTCGGGGCGCACCGCCGAGGCCCTGGAGCACTACCGCGCCTTCCGCGATCGCCTGGTCGAACAGCTGGGCACCGAGCCGGGGGCGCCGCTGCGGGGGCTGCATCGCCGGCTGCTCAACGACGACGCCGAACCCCCGCCGCCCGAACGGATCGCGCCCCGGCAGCTCCCGGTGGGGCCCGCGGCGTTCACGGGGCGCACCGCCGAGCTCGCCCACGCCGTGGCGCTGTTGACCTCGGGCAATCCGATCGTGTCGGTCGACGGGATGGCCGGGGTCGGCAAGACGGCGTTCGCGGTGCGGGTGGCGCGGGCGGTGTCCGACAAGTTCGCCGACGGGCAGCTGTTCGTCGACCTGCGGGGCTTCTCCGGCGACCTCGCGCCGCTGCCGGCCCACGAGGCGCTGGGCGGGATGCTGCGCGACCTCGGCGTCGCCGCCGACCGGATGCCGTCCCCGTTGTCCGATCGCGCGGCGCTGCTGCGCAGCACCCTGGCCGACCGGCGGGTGCTGCTGGTGTTCGACAACGCCGCCGATGCCGCGCAGGTGGAGCCGATGCTGCCGGGGCCGGGCGACAGCGCCGCGCTGATCACCAGCCGCCGCAAGCTGGCCGACCTTCCCGACGCCGAACCCATCACGCTGGACGTGCTGCCCGACGGCCAGGCGCGGGAGCTGTTCGCGGCGGTCGCGCGCCGCGACGTCGACGCCGAGTCCGCCGCCACCGACGCGATCGTCGCGCTGACGGGTCGGCTGCCGCTGGCGTTGCGGCTGGCGGCGGCGCGCCTGCGCAGCCGCTCGGCCTGGACGATCGCCCACCTGCGCGACCGGCTGGAGTCCGAAAGGGACAGCGAGTTTCGCTCCCGGGCCGGGCAGCGGCTGGGGGCGACCTTCGACCTGTCGCTGCGCGCCCTGGGCGACGGCGATCGCGCGACCTTCCTGCTGGCCAGCCTGATCCCCCCCCACGATCTCAGCGCCGCGTCGG
>NZ_DASQPW010000264.1:0-71709 GCF_035643755.1 Stackebrandtia sp.
GTCACGTCGTCAACCTCCCAGCGTGGATGCCCATGCTCCACGGCGACGGTTCGATACTGCCAGGCGTCGGCCGGTTCCTCAACTCAGGAGGTGATGTCCTTGCGTTGGAAATGGATGAAGGCCCACACCGAGAACACCACGGCGTAAGCCAGCGACGTGACGATGCCGCGCACCATCTCGTCGGTCTGCACCGGCGTGGACAGCAGCCCCAGCCACGCCTGCGAGTAGCGGGTGGGCAGCACGTCGCGGATGTCGCCCAGCGCGGTGACCGCGTTGAGGATGTTCGACACGATCTGCAGCATCACCGCGCCGCCCACCGCGGCCAGCGGGGCGTCGGTGGACACCGACATCAGCAGCGCCAGCGAGGCCACCACCAGCAGCGTCACCGTGAGGTATCCGGCCACGGCGAGGATCCGCCAGAAGGCGTCGGTGGCGGCCACCTCGCCTCCCAGCGGGGCCGACAGCGGCTTCCAGCCGTAGGCCAGCGTCCCGACCACGAGGCTGGCGACGGTCAGGATCGCCATGGCGATCAGGCTGTACACGAGGCCGACCGCGTACTTCACCGCCAGCAGCCGCCCGCGCGGGACGGGCGTGGCCAGCAGGTAGCGCAGGCTCCCCCAGCCCGCCTCGCCCGCCACGGTGTCGCCGTTGAACAGCGCGAACACCACCACCAGCAGGAAACCGGACGACACCAGCAGCGCGAACAGCGTGAAGTTGGCGGCCGACACGGTGCCGACGTCGGCCAGCGCGAAGGCGTTGGGCGAGTCGCTGCCGGAGTCGGTGTTGGAGTCGCCGGCGCCGACGGTGAAGGCGATGTACAGCGCCACGGGCAGCAGCGCCAACAGCGCCAGCGTCCACTGGGTACGGCGCCGGGTGAGCTGGCGCCGGAATTCGGTGCCGAAGCTCAGGGTGCGGTGGGCCCGGTAGCCGGAGGCGGCGCCGTCGGCGGCCGGGGTCAGGGTTTCGTCCACTGTGCTCATTTCTTCTCCACCAGTTCCAGGAAGGCGTCCTCCAGACGGTGGCCGGTTCCGGTGCCGATGATGTCGGCGACCTCGCCGGAGGCGGCCACCCGTCCCCGGCTCATCACGACCACATGCGTGCAGGTCTGTTCCACCTCGGCCAGCAGGTGGGACGACACCAGCACGGCCCGGCCGTTGGACGCGTAGTCATGCAGCACCCGGCGCATCTCGGCGATCTGGGGCGGGTCGAGCCCGTCGGTGGGTTCGTCCAGCACCAGCAGCTCGGGCAGCCCGAGCATGGCCTGGGCGATGGCGATCCGCTGCTTCATGCCGTGGGAGTAGGTGCGCACCTTGCGGTGGACGCGGTCGCCGAGGTCGGCGATCTTCACCACCTCGTCGAGGTGGGCGTCGGAGGCGGGACGGCCGGTGGAGCGCCAGAACAGCCGCAGATTGTCCATTCCGGACAGGTGGGGCAGCAGCCCGGGGCCCTCCACGAGGGCGCCCAGCCGCGACAGCACCGGCGCGCCCGATGTCACCTGGTGTCCGAAGACCCGCATCTCGCCGTCGGTGGGCTTCAACAGTCCCATCAGGACGCGAAGCGAGGTGGTCTTGCCGGCCCCGTTGGGCCCCAACAGGCCCACCACCTGGCCGCGCTCCACGGTGAAGTCGACGCCGTTGACCGCGACGAAACCGTCCTTGTAGACCTTGCGCAGCCCGCGCACCACCAGCGGCGTGTCGGCGAACTCGGCGGAGACGCTGCGATCCCTGCGTCGCAGGCGAATCCGCGCGATCAGCCAGGCCGCGGCGATCCCGACCGGTATGCCCACCGCCAGGGCGATCAGGGCGCCGCGCCAGATGGAGTCGCCGGACGGCAGCGGGGTGGCCGGGGTGCGCGGCAGCGAGACCGCGCTCGGCAGCTGGATCGTGTAGCGCGCGGGGTCGGCGGGGGCCGCGTACGACTGGTCGGAGCTGGCGACCACCAGCCGCAGGCTGTGGCCGGGCTCCAGGCGGTGCACCACCGGAGGCAGGGTCACCGTCACGGGCTTGGCCTTGGCGATGGACGTGGGCAGGTCGGTGAGCCGCACCGGCGCCACGAGTCCATTGGGGAGCGTAGCCCGGCCGCTGGAGTCCACGTCGTACAGCTTGACGAACAGCTCGGCCTCGCCGCTGGACGAGGCGACCCGCAGCGTGGCCCGGGGCGCGCCCACGACGTCGGTCGAGGCGTCGGCCTTGGCGGTCTGGGCCGCGGCGAACTGGCCCGGGATGTCGCGGGTCAGGCCGCCACCGGCCAGCGTGGACAGTTGGCCCAGCGACGGCACCGAGGAGATCGCCGCGGGCGTGCCGTTGGGCGGGCTGGCGATGGTCTGCGGCGGAAGGGTTCTGGAGAACCTCATCCTCAGCGGGGACTCGGAGCCGTCCACGCCGGGATAGGAGTCGGCGCTCAGCCCCAGGGTGGCGAGGTCCGAGCGCGAGGAGCTCACCCCGCCGATCCGGCTGAACGTGAAGTGGTCGTCGGGCGCGGCGCCGGAGTGCTTCAGGTAGTGGTTGAGCCACTGGACGGTCAGCGCGTCCACCCGGTCCTGGTCGGACTGGGTGCCGGTGGCGTCGTGCCCGCCGGAGAACCACGCCACCTTGACCGGGGCGTTCGTGATGCCGGCGGCGTTGGCGTCGGCCTGGCCCAGGTCGAACAGGGTGTCGGCCTGGCCCTGCACCAGCAGCGTCGGCGCCTTGATCCTGTCGAGTATGGACGACGGGCTGGAGGCGTCCAGCAGCTTGGCGGCCTTGGCATCCAGCTTCCCGGTCGCGGCGATCCGCTGGTACACCGCGCACACGTCGGCGGCCCAGCGCCCGCAGGCGGGGTCGGCCTTGGCCGCCCCGGACGGAGACGAGCCCGACGGCGGGCCCGCCATGCCTCCGCCGGCCAGCCCGGTGCCGTAGAAGACCCCGGCCCAGGCGCGCTTGAACACCCCGGAGTCGGCGCCGGCGCCCGCCGCCTGGTTGGGGAACAGCGCGCTGCCCAGGTTGTTCCAGGTCATCTGCGGCACGATCGCGTCCACCCGGCGGTCGTAGCCGGCCAACAGCAGCGACAGGCCGCCGCCGTACGAGCCGCCCACCGCCGCCACGCGCGGGTCGTTCTTTCCGTCGCGCACCACGTCGCCGCGCTTGGCCAGCAGGTCGATCGCGGCGGAGGCGTCGGCGACCTCGTACTTGGGCGCGTCGAGGTGGATGCTGCCTCCCGACTTGCCGAAGCCGCGCGCCGTGTAGGTCAGCACCACGTAGCCCTGCCCGGCGAGCTTCTCCGCCTGGTCGGTCACGGTGTCCTTGGTGCCGCCGAAGCCATGCGACAGCAGCACCGCGGGCGCCGGGGTGTGTTCGGGCACATAGATCTTGGCGTCCAAAGTGGCGGGCTCGGCGCCGCCGACGTGGATCGTGAAGTTCTTGGTGGTGTGGGGCGGCGGCGAGCTGACCCACCACCACACGCCCGCGCCAGCGGCCACGACCAGCACGGCGATCACCGCCGCGACCCACCGTCGCCACCGTCTCAACCAGACTCGCATCCCCACAACCTACGCGCGCCGCCGCGGCGGCCGACCCGTCTCCTCAGGTGTGTCTCAGTGGCGGGTGGTAGGTCATCCCCAGTGGACACTACGGGAGATGTACGCCACTCCGTACTCGCCAGTAACCTACGATGCCGTAGGTTGGTTGCATGACCACCACCCTCACCGCCGCCGCCAAGCCCCGCCTCCGCGGGTGGCTGCACGCGGTGGCGTTCCCGATGGCCATCGCCGCCGGAGTGCTGCTCATCGCGCTGAGCCCCTCGGCGGGGGGCGTCGCCGCCACCGCGATCTACACCGTCACCTCGGCGCTGCTGTTCGGCACCTCCGCGCTGTACCACCGCTCGGTGCTGTCGCCGCGCGGCATCGAAGTCCTGCGGCGCATGGATCACAGCAACATCTACCTGATCATCGCCGGCACCTACACGCCGTTCGCCGTGCTGGCGCTGTCCGACGGCGCCCGACTCGCGGTGCTGCTCACCATCTGGATCGGCGCCGCCGCCGGGGTCATCTTCCGGACGGTGTGGCTGGGCGCCCCGCGCTGGCTCTACACTTCCCTCTACATCGGACTCGGCTGGGTCGCGGTCCTCTTCATCCCGCAGTTCCTGAACGGCGTCGGCCTGGCCGCGGTGGTCCTGATCATCGTCGGCGGGCTGTCGTACTCCGGCGGCGCCGTGGTCTACGCCCTGAAGCGCCCCGACCCCTGGCCGCGGTGGTTCGGCTTCCACGAGGTGTTCCACTCCCTGACCATCGCGGGTTACGCCTGCCAATGGACCGCGGTCCTCCTGGTGGTTCTCGCCGCGCGCTGATCTGCCGTTAAGGTTGGCTCATGACGTGGACCTGGCGATTCGAAGACGCGGACGGCAAAACCGTTGAGGCGCAGGAAACCGACTTCACCAGCCAGGGCGACGCCGAGTCGTGGCTCGGCGAGGAGTGGCGCGCCCTGTCCGAGGGCGGTGCGTCCACGGCGATCCTGTCCGAGGACGACACCGTGGAGTACCGGATGTCTTTGGCCCCAGAGGATTCCTGAGCCCCGGCTCCCCTCCTTGTCCGGCGTCGCGGGAGACGTCGGTAACAATTGCTAGCGAAACGCTTGCAGTTGCTAGCAGGTCGCGATACGGTAACGGGCATGGCCGAACGAGACATAGGCGGGTTCATCCGCGACATGCGCCGCAAGGCGAAGGTGTCGCTGCGGCAGCTCGCCGACCAGGCCGGAGTGAGCAACCCGTATCTCAGCCAGATCGAGCGCGGACTGCGTAAACCCAGCGCCGAGGTGTTGCAACAACTCGCCAACGCCCTCAAGGTGTCGACACCGTTGATGTACCTGAGGGCGGGGCTGCTCAACCAGAAGGACGGGCCGCAGACGCTGTCGGCGATCGCCTCCGATCCGCTGCTGACCGCCCGCCAAAAACAGACACTCACCGAGATCTACGAGGCGTTCCGCCGAGAGAACGCCCGAGACTCCGGCGCCGACCTGGACGACGATGACACCGAACCGGTGGTCACCGACGCCGACGTCGCCGCCGCGGCCGATGGAGACCCCGAGGACATGGGCATCGAGGACTCCGAAGTGGACGTCAAGTCCCCGGCCCCCAAACCAGAACGCGCACCACAGCGGGGTGGTCGCGCACGGGCGCGCAAACGGACGACTCCGTCGCGCCCCAAGGCCACCAACGATTTAAAGGAGAACGCTGACATGACCGACCGTAAACTTCCCAAGCCGTTCTACGCCGCCGCCGGCGCCGGTGAAATGGCCGTCGAGCAGATCCGCAAGATCCCCGGCAAGGTCGAGGAGCTCCGCGACCGCGCCAAGCTGGAGGAGAAGGCGCGCAACCTGCGCGAGACCGTCACCGAGAACGTCAAGTC
The DNA here is from genome assembly GCF_035643755.1 of Stackebrandtia sp. Classification (NCBI taxonomy): domain Bacteria; kingdom Bacillati; phylum Actinomycetota; class Actinomycetes; order Glycomycetales; family Glycomycetaceae; genus Stackebrandtia; species Stackebrandtia sp. The sequence goes on from NZ_DASQPW010000264.1 coordinate 5,381, forward strand.
GGGTGTCGACACCATCAAGCACCTGGACGCCGACAAGGTGCGCGGCATCGCCTCCGAGACCGCCAGCACCCTGGGCGATCAGGCCCGCAAGGCCGGCAGCAAGGCCCGCGAGACCTACACCGAGCTGGTGGAGCGCGGCGAGCACGTCGCGGCGGGCGAGCGCAGCCCGATCAAGGTGATCGCCACGATCGCCGACCGCGGCCACGAGGCCAAGGACGCCGCCAAGGCCAAGGTCACCCAGGTCAAGGAGGACGTCGACGCCAAGCAGGCCGAGGACAAGGCCGAGTCGGTGAAGGCCGCGGCCACCAAGACCGCGCCGAAGAAGACCACGGCACGCAAGACCCCGGCCAAGAAGGCCGCCAAGTAGTCGACGCACGCTAAGGGAGGGCCGTCCATTCCGGACGGCCCTCCCTTTGTCGGTGTCTCAGAGTTTCGAGCCGATGCGATCCAGCAGTTTGTCGGAGCGCACCCCGGAGTTGGGGCAGCCGCCGAAGTGGTGCAGCGCGATCACCTCGTGGGTGGAGCGGGACAACACCGGCGACCCCGAGGAGCCGAAGTCGGTGTCGCAGCGGTACGACACGTCGCTGGCCGTGGCGTAACCGTCGAAGGTCGGGTCGTCGACCTTGCAGGCGCCGTTGTCCACATCGGAGTCGATGGCCAGCTTGGTGGGCTCCCCGTTGGGGTGCTGCGGGATGTAGAGCTCCTCGCCCGAGCGGGCCTGGCGGTCGGCCAGGGTCAGGTGGCCGAAACGCGAGATCTTCGAGAAGTCGTCCACGCTGAACAGCGTGTAGTCGTAGGTCTCGTCGGTGGCGATCACCTTGGAGCCGTTCACCTTCACCGGGTCCTCCGCCACGTCGGCGCCGCAGATCAGGCACTGGTAGTTGAACCAGACCTCGGTGTCGCGAGCCTGGGCGGTGGACGAGAAGCAGTGGTGGTTGGTCAGCATCCGGTTGTTCGGGCCGACCCGCCAGGCGGTGCACAGCGTGTTGCCGCCGATCAACAGCCGCGCCACCGGGGCCGCGTGCTCGTATTCGGTGGGCTGGCTGGACTTGTAGCAGGCCACGTCCTTGGAATCGTCGCCGCCGCAGACGCTCTCGGTGCGGCGCTGCTTCTCCTGCTTGGCCCGCACCTCCCGCGGCGACAGCCCCCGCGAGACCTTGTCGATGTCGGCGTTCAGCTTGTCTGCCGCGCCCGAAAGCCTGCCATCCTTGCCGTGCAGGCGGACCACGGCGGTGTCGCCGGTGACCGAGGTGGCCCACATGCCGTCCGACGGGCGCTCGTAGCGATAGCTCTCCGAGCCATCCCTGTTGGACACCGTGACGTAGTCGCCCGCGGGCAGCTTCAGGTCCTTGAAGTGCACCTTGACGAAGCGGGCGTCGGGGTACCGCAGCACGTCGCTGGGCCTGTCGACCGACAGGTCGTCCTTGAGCTGCGAGATCTTGCCGATCTGGACCGGGTCGATCACCTCGTGCGAACCCGGGTGCTTGTCCGGGGTGTCGGCCCCGGCGCCGGGACCGAACAGCGCCAACGGCACCGCCGCGGCCAGCAGACCCACGGCCGCGATCGCCATGGTTCGTCGCCTCATGTTTTCCCTTCCTGTTCTGAAGAACCAAACCGGGGATTGCCCCCGGATGCTCAACGAGACAGGGCGGAATTGGCGACGGTCGGGGCTACTCGGGGGTGACGGTGGTGGCGCGCTGCACGGTGGCCGCCAGGCCCCGGCGGGTCGCCAGCGCCAGCACCCGGTCGCCCGAGGACAGCACGCGATCGGGCTCCGGCGCCCACTCGGTGCGGTCGGGGCGCACGATCGCCAGCACCCGCAGGTGCTCGTCCACGTCGATGTCGCTGATCGGCTGCCCGGACAGCTCGCTGCCGTCGTCCACCGGGATCTCCCCCACCAGCAACAGATGCCGCCCGACCGGGATGGTGCCCTTGACGTTGCGGTCGGTCATGGCGGCGGCGAATTCGGCGGCGGCCACCCCCGCCACGCTCAGCGTGGCCGACAGTCCGAAGTGGCGCTGGACGCGCTCGGCCAGGTCGGGCTCGAACAGCCGCAGCACGGTGCGCAGCTCGGGGCGGATCTCGCGGGAGTGCAGGGCCGCCTCGAGGTTGACGATGTCGCTGGACGTCACCGCGACCAGCGAGCGGCAGGTGCGCACCTGGGCGCGGTTCAGGGTCTCCAGCTGGCTGGCGTCGCCGTACACCACCGGGATGTCCTGGCCGCGCGCCACGTCGATGCCGCGGGTGCGCTCGTTCTTCTCCACGGCCACAACGGGAACGCCGAGATTCTTGAGCTGGACGGCCACCTGGGTGCCGACGTTGCCCAGCCCCACCACGATGACGTGGTCGCTGATCGGGGCGCGCAGTCGCCCGGCCTCGGCGGCCAGCCGCCGCCCCACCAGGTTCTCCACGATGGACGCGGTGAACACCGGCACCAGCAGGACGCCCGAGATCGCCACCACCGCGTTGGCGATCTTCTCGGGTACCTCCGCCTGGAAGTTCGCGTTGACGCCCCCGGCCGCCACGAGCAGGGTGTCGTAGGCGGCGTCGATCCAGGAGATGTTCTGACCGTGGTGCGCCCACCAGATCAGGAAGGTGCCCAAGACGATCACGGCGACCAGAAAAACGGAGATGAACCGCAATTTGCGGTCCATCACCTCGCGCATCTCGTCCCAGGTCCGCGTCGCCCAGCGCCGCACCCGATGCTTGGACGCCGCCACCAGGGCCCGGGGTCGGCGGGAGGCGGCCGTGACGTAGAGCGCGGCGGGCTGCTCGCGGGGCGGCAGCAGCGAGGCGCCGTCCCGGGAGCCCGCGATCGGCCAGGTGAGCCGATCGCCGCGCTCGCTGGAGGTCGCGGTGACGTAGAGGGTCCGGTCGCCGAGGCGCAGGTAGCGCGGGGCCACCTCGCCGAGCGATGCCGCCACAAAGGACGGTGAGGCCATCGAGGCGTCCGACAGCAGGGTGCAGTCGCCCAGCAGCGGCCCGATCCGGTCGGACAGGTTGGTGTTGTAAACCCGCACCACCACGCGGATCTCGGTGATCTCCAGGGCGCGCAGCGCGGCGTGGATGTTGCCGACGTCGTCCTGGGCCATCAGGGCCAGCGCCTTGGCCTGCCCGATTCGCGCCGCCGAGAAGGCATCGGCGTCCAGCTGGTCGTTCTCCACCACCCGAACCGTTGGCACCCTCGAGATCTGCGGACCGTGATTCTGGCGCCGCGAGGGCAGAATGACGGTCACGTTCTCTCTATGCCGATATACCAATTCCTCGACAAGCCGAAATGCCATGCCGTCGTCTCCACAGACGATGACATGGTCGCGATACGCGTTGCGACGCAGTGAAACCGGGGCCACGGCGTGATCGTAACCTCGTTACTTGGTGTAAGGGAAGGCCCACAGTCCAATGAGATGGATTTTAGGACTTCCTTTATTTTCCATCGTACGGGGCATTTCCTCGTCCGGTTTGCCTCGTTAATCCGTATTGAGGCACAGCCAGTGTCTGACGATTCGTTCGGTGTCCGACGAATCGGCGGCAAGACAACCCGGCGACACGGTGCCTTGGGCGCCGCGGGGGAACACGGATTGTCGCGCGGACGCCAGCGATCGCAGCGCGCCGCGTCGGTTCGCGCGTCCATATGAGCACTATGGACCAGCGAGGCTCCGATGTGGCCTGAGGGCTCGCGGATCGCGATCCCTCTTCGGCAGTGATCATTTCTTACGAGGGGTTTCTTCTCACAATGAACAAAATGCTTCAGCGCATCGTCGGCACCGCGGCCCTGGCCACCGGCATCTGCATGGCCGCCGCGGGAATCGCGAGCGCCGCGTCCCCGGTCTCCGGCCTGGCGGACAACCCGCTCGGCGCGGTCGGCTCGGTCGACAGCGTCACCGGCGGCTCCCCGCTCTCCGGGCTCGGCACTGACGACCCGGCCGGGCTGGTGCCGCCACCCGCGGCGCTGACCGGCAAGGTGGGGGCGCTCACCCACGACCTGCCCGCCAGCAAGACGGTCGGCAAGGTCACCAAGAAGTCGAGCGCCGTGTCCTCGGCGACCGACCTGGCCGGGCTGGGCGGCAAGACCGAGGCGCTGCCGCTGGCCGGCGGCCTTCCGGTGGCCGGCGGTCTCGCCCAGGGCCTGCCCACCCAGGGCCTGCCCCTGGTCGGCGACGGCGCGGGCCAGCTCCCGCTGGTGGGCGGCATGACGGGCGGCGGCCAGCCCGCGGCCCCGGCCAAGACCCACACCAAGGCGGACACCGGAAAGAAGACCGAATTCGGCGACCAGATGGCCGCCACCTCGGTGGGCGGAAGCCACTTCGCCGCCCTGCCGGGCGACATCGCGCAGCGTCCCGCCGAGGACCTGCCACTGATCGGCGGGCTGCCCCTGGTGGGCGGTCTGACCAACAACGTCCCGCTGGGACAGACGCCGCTCACCAACAACCAGCCCAAGGGCGGCAACTAAGACCCCTGCGCTGACCCGCGCGTGAAGGAGGGCCATGGCCTCGCGGCCATGGCCCTCCCGCGTGTCCAGAGGTCCGCTACCCCTCCACGCGCTCACCGGTGGTGGCGTGGAAGACGTGCTCGCGTCCCTGCTCGGGAACGATGTGCACGGTGTCGCCGATCTGCGGCACGATGCGCCCGCCGGTTCGCACCACGAAGCGCTCGGCCCCGTCGTCGAAGTTGGCGTGCCCGTACACGAAGGCGTCCGAGCCCAGCTCCTCCACCAGGTCCACCTCGACGGCGATGCCGCCGTTGTCGGCCGGGCCCAGGGTGCAGTCCTCGGGACGGATGCCGATGGTGACCTTGGCGTCGCCGTCGCCGTCCTTCGCCTTGTCCCGCACCTCGCGGCTCAGCGGCAGGGTCACGTCGCCGAACTTGGCGCCGCCGTCCACCAGCGGCACGGTCTTGATGTTCATCGCGGGCGACCCGATGAACCCGGCCACGAAGACGTTCGAGGGCTTGTCGTACAGGGTGCGCGGGGTGTCGACCTGCTGCAACAGGCCGTCCTTCAGCACGGCGACCCGGTGGCCCATGGTCATGGCCTCCACCTGGTCGTGGGTGACGTACACGGTGGTGACCCCGAGCCGCTGCTGCAGCGAGGCGATCTGCGAGCGCGTCTGCACCCGCAGCTTGGCGTCCAGGTTGGACAGCGGCTCGTCCATGAGGAACACCTGCGGCTCGCGCACGATCGCGCGGCCCATCGCGACCCGCTGCCGCTGACCGCCCGACAGCGCCTTCGGCTTGCGGTTCAGGTAATCCTCGAGGTCGAGCAGCTTGGCGGCCTCGGCCACCTTCTCCTTGATCTCGGACTTCGGGGTGCGGCGCAGCTTCAGCGCGAAGGCCATGTTGTCGAACACGGTCATGTGCGGGTAGAGCGCGTAGTTCTGGAAGACCATCGCGATGTCGCGGGCCTTGGGGGGAAGGTTCGACACATCGGTGTCGTTGATGAAGATCTCGCCCTCATCGACCTCTTCGAGACCCGCGAGCATCCGCAGGCTGGTGGACTTTCCGCAACCGGACGGTCCCACCAGAACCAGGAATTCACCATCGCCGATCTCGAGATCGAGCTTGTCAACCGCGGGGGTCTTGGTTCCCGGATAAATCCGGGAGGCGCCCTTATAGGTCACCGTAGCCATGAACGTGTCCTTTCCACCGGCAGGAACGTGCCGGACGATCCGAGTAGAAAAGCACCGCGGCCTGCGGAACAGGCCGTGGGCCGTGAAGGGACACGGTATCCGCACGGAGATCGCTTGCCAAGCCCCCACGACCGTTCGTTACCCAAACTCCACCGGAAACCGGGTCCAGTAAACTGGCGGGCCTGGCTGGAGTGGCGCAATTGGCAGCGCACCTGTCTTGTAAACAGGCGGTTACGGGTTCGAGTCCCGTCTCCAGCTCCATCACCGCGAAAACAGCGGAAGCGTTGCGCCGCTAGCGCTTCGACCAATGGTCAGGCGTGAAAACCGCGCCGAACGGGTAACACCTGGACATGTCTCGCCTCGCCCTAGGCGAGTTGTCGATCAGGAAGGAACCCGATTCCCATGCTCTTCCGCGACTACAAGTACCGCCCGCTGGCGGCCCGCATCATCACCTTCGTGTTCGGTGCCATCGCCGCGATCATCCTGCTGCACCTGGCATTCATCGTGCTGGACGCCAACGACGGCAACCCGCTGGTCATCTTCGTGTCCAACGTGGCCGACTGGTTCGCGTACCTGTTCAAGAACCTGTTCACCCTGGACAACTTCAAGTGGCAGGCCGTCCTGAACTACGGCATCGCCGCGGTCATCTACCTGCTGGTGGGCGGCGGGCTGAGCAGCCTGTTCCGGCGCGGCGGCCCGGCGCACACCTGATCGTCCGGCCTCAGTCGAGACAGAACTCGTTGCCCTCGATGTCCCGCATCACGATGCACGACTCGTTCTCGTCGTCGGCGAGCATCACCCGCACCTGGGTCGCGCCGAGCTTCATCAGCCGGTCGCGCTCGGCCTCGAGGGTGGCGAGGCGCTCGTCGCCGACGAGGCCCGTGCCCGCGCGCACGCACAGGTGCACCCGGTTCTTGACGACCTTGCCCTCGGGGACGCGCTGGAAGAACATGCGCGGGCCCTCCCCCGTGGGGTCGGAGCAGACGAACGCCGCATCCCGCTTCTCGGGCGGCAGCGACGCGCTGAAGTCGTCCCAGGTGGCGAAGCCCTCGGGCGGCCGCGGCACGGCGTAACCCAACACCTCGCACCAGAAGCGGGCGACGCGCTCGGGCCGCGCGCAGTCGAAGGTGACCTGGAACTTCTTGACAGATACCGTCTGACTCACCATTGGACGATAACCTTCCCCTTCGCGTGCCCCCGTTCCAGGTGTGCGAAGGCCTCGGCGATGTCGTCGAACGGGAACACGCGGTCGGTCACGGTGCGGAGTTTTCCCGCGTCGACCAGGCGGGCCAGCTCGGCGAGGTCGGGCCCGCTGGGGTGCATGAAGAGATAGCGGTAGCGCACGCCGTGGCGACGGGCCCGGCGGCGGATCTTGGCGCTGGCGGCCCACAGCGCGGCGGTGAGCAGGGGTCCCGCGTCGAGGTCGACGCGGGCGGTCGTGGGCTCGGGAACCCCCGCTATGGACACGGTCGTGGCCCCGGGCTTCAGGATGGCGAAGCAGTCGGTGAGGTCCCGGCCTCCGGTGAGGTCGAAGGCGGCGTCGTAGTCGCGCAGGACGTCGGCGAACCGTTGTTCGCGGTAGTCGATGACGGTGTCGGCGCCCAGCGAGCGCACCAGTTCCTCCCCGCGGGGCGAGGCGGTGGTGGCGACGGCCGCACCCAGGTGGGACGCGATCTGGATGGCCAGCGTGCCGACTCCGCCCGCCCCGCCCGAGATGAACACGCGGTTGCCGGGGGTGACGTTCAGCTCGTCTCGCAGCGCCTGGAGCGCCGTGAGACCCGCGAGCGGAAGCCCCGCTGCGTCGGCGAAGCCGAGCGCGCGGGGCATGTTGGCCACATAGGACTGGTCCACGACGGCCAGGGGCGCGTACGCGCCGAGCCTCCGCTTGTCGACCCGGGCGAAGACCCGATCGCCGACCGCGAAGCCCGAGACCCCGTCGCCGAGCCCCTCGACCACGCCCGACAGTTCGCTGCCCGCGACGATCGGAAGGCGGAGCCGCGTGATCGGCCGCAGCTGGCCCTGGCGGATCTTGTAGTCGACCGGGTTGAGGCCCGCGGCGCGGACCCGGATCAGCACTTGGCCGTCGCCGGGAACGGGTTCGGGGACCTCGCGCAGTTCCATGGCGTCGGCGCCGCCGTAGCGGGTCAGGACGTAGGCACGAATCTCGATCACCTGCCTTCGGACACAGCCTGCCACGAGCTGCCTCGGCCGAGCGTCAGTTTGATGGCGCGGTCAGGGGATTGAACCATCGCACGTCAGCGAACCTGGCGAAATCCGAGTCGAAGGAGCACACGGGTACGCCGTGCTCGATCGCCAGGGCGGCGAGATCCGCGTCGGGCACCAGGTTTCCCGTGATGTTGCCCTTTGTCAGCAAGTCTTCCACGGCCTCGCGGTGGCGAACCGTTGGAGTCGGGATCCACGCGTTGTCGGCGTCCAGCCACTCCTCGACGAACGACCACGCGGACGCCGCATCCAGCGGACTGGCGAGAATGCGGGGGTGGGTGATGATGCGGACGAAGGCCGTCGTCGATTGCCATGGGAAGCCCACACTGGCGGGGCCGTTCAGCGCGCTCTCCAGCCACCTGACCGCGGGATCGTGGTGCTGGGCGTCCACATTGATGGCATATACCAGAACGTTCGCGTCGACGATCATCGAGCGATCTCGTCGCCGTCGAGGTAATCGAGTACCTCGGCGGTGTTGGTGAGATCGATTCGGGGTTTTCCCAAGCTCATCGTCCGCTGGGAGAAGCGTTCCGCTCTGCGGCCTCCCGCCGCGGATCCGGCCCTCACCAGCGTATTGAGGGCCTCGCTGACCCCGACGTGCATTTCACGGCGCACGTGCTCGACGATCGCGAGCACATCTTCGTCAAGGTTTACCGTCGTACGCATGCGTCAAACATAGCATCACTGATGCGCGGTGCCGCGCATCAGTGATGCATGGGTCAGTCACGGAACTTCCAGACGCGGTAGCCCGTGTCGACCACGCAGGCCAGCCGTGAGTCCGTCGCCGCGCAGCTGGAGGAGGTCTGCTGGCCGCCGAGGGTGTAGGTCCTGCCGTCGCGGGCGCCGAGGCCCGTGAACTCGGTGACGCTGGTGGTGCTGGCGTCGTTGGACGGCATCGTGAGGAAGCTTCCGCTGTCGATCCGCGTGAAGGAGCCCTTGTGCGCGCCGCCGATCTTGGTGCCATCGGCCTCGAACAGCTGGGTGTGGGTTGTGCCCGATGTGGAGTACTGGACCTCGATGGTCTCCCCCGCCACGTCCATCGAGCTGACCTTCCAACCCTTCGGGGTCGCCCAGTCCGTCGAGGACTTCTGGCCGATGTCGATGACGGTGCCGTGGTCGGGCTCGCTGTCGCCGTCGCTGTCCTCGTGGACGCACAACGACTCCTCACCGCACACCCAGATGGAGTACGGGTTCAGCTTGGCGCCCTCGGGTTTCCAGCTCGTGGTCTGCTTCAGGCCGTCGTCCATGTCGTAGGCGGTCAGCGAGTATCCCGAGCTGCCCGAGGTGGCGTAGAAGACGCCGTCGTAGGCGAGGTAGACGTTCTTGTTGTCGGCGTCGCCACCGACCTGTTTGGACGCCAGCTGCTTGCCGTCGGCCGAGTCGAGGATGGCGGCCTTGCCGCCGAGGGTGTGGATCCAGATGCGACCGTCGTATTCGGCCTCACCGCTGTTGACGGGGGACTGGTTGGAGTCCCAGTCGTCCATGGCGCCGCCGTTGTCGACCGTTCCGCCGGGCGCGGACTTCTTCCACTTCTGGTGGCCCTGGGCGTCGTAGCCGTACACCGTGTCGTTCGCGACGCGGATCAGGCGGTCGTTCACCAGGAACACCCAGTCGGCGGGGTCGCTGTAGTCGTCGCCGGACGACAGGTCCATCGTCTTGTAGATGTGGCCCGACGACGGGTTGATGAACGCGACCTGCTGCGGGTCGTCGCTGCTCGCGTTGGTGGCGTAGACCAGCCCGTTGGTGGCGTAGACGTGGGTCTCCGTCCAGTCCGAGCTCAGCTCGGTGTTCCACTTCTTCTTGCCCGTATCGACGTTGATCGCGGTCAGGTTGTTGGTGTCGGAGCCCGTGGAGGGGAAGTAGGCGACGCCCCGATCGATGTCGGGGACACCGCCGGTGCCCTCGTCGGGGATAGCCACGTCCTTGCCGACCTGCGCCAGCGGTTGCATGTCCCGCTGCGGATAGGGGTCGTGGAACAGCCACCAGCCGCCCGCCACCAGCAGCAGCAACACCACAGCGGCGGCGATCCAGCTGGCTTTCCTCTTGTACCAGGGCTTCGCGGGCGCCGCGGGTTCCAGGAAGCCCCCGGGTGGGGTGTGCCCGGGCGGCGGGGGCGTGTACGGGCCCGTCACGGGCGACACGGGCTGCTCCGCGACGGGCGAGACGGGCTGGTTGCCGTCGTTGCCGAACGCGGCGGGCAGGCTGCCCTCGGCCACGGGCAGCTCGGGCTGCTCCAGGACGGTGGGCGCGATGCCGAGCTGGGAGTGCAGCAGGCGGCTGACCATCGGGATGCGGCTGGCGCCGCCCACCAGGAACAGGCCCGCCATCTGGTCGGGCGACTGGCCCGTCGCGGCGATCACCCGCTGGGTCTCGGTCACGGCGCGGGTCAACAGCGGGCCCGCGAGCCTTTCGAGCTCCTCGCGGGTCATGTGCAGCGAGGACTCCACGCCGGGGACGGGGACGGGCGCCACCGTGGTGCGCGACAGCATCTCCTTGGCGCCGCGCACGTCGTCCCAGAACAGCCTGCGGTTGCGGCGGTCGGTGCCCGTGTGGGGCTCGGTCAGCCGCCGCCACACCTCGGGGACGGTGCCCGAGATGGTGCGGCCCATGTACTCGACGAGCGCGGCGTCGACATCGAGGCCGCCGAGGTCCTCCAGGCCGCCGTCGGCCTGGAGACTGAAGCTGCCGTCGGGTTCGTGGCGGACCACGGCGACGTCCAGGGTGCCGCCGCCGAAGTCGAACACGCCGAGGCTCTTGCCGACGGGGATGGGGCGGCGCATCACCTCGGCGAAGTAGTGGGCGGCCGCGACGGGTTCGGGCACCAGCTTCACGGGCGGGAAGCCCGCCTGGGCGGCGGCGTCCTCCAGAATGGAGCGTCGCTGCGGGCCCCACTTCGCGGGGCAGGTGAGCACGGCGGGCGGCAGGTGCCCCACCGACTCCACGGCCTTGGCCGCCACCTCGCGCAGCACCGCCGACAGCAGCGCGGTGACGGGCACCTCGCGGTCGCCCAACAGGATGGAGTTCTCGTCGATGCGGTGCTTGGGGTTGGGTTCGAAGCGGCTGGGGTCGGTCTGGGCGAGGCGCTGGGCGTCGCGCCCGACGTGGATGTGCCCCGACTCGTCGCAGAACACCGCGGACGGCATCACGGGCGCGCCGTCCACCAGCAGCGGGCGCGACCGCCCGTCGGGCCAGCGGATCACCGCCACGGTGTGCGAGGTGCCCAGGTCGACGCCGAGCAGGTAGCCGTTGTTCGGCGGGATGCCCGCGGCGGGGGTGGCCTGGGTCCGCGGCGGGCTGACCGGCGCGGTCGGCGGCGACTGCTGCGGCGTGTATCCCGTCGGGGGCTGATGCGGCGGCAGCGGGGTCACGGAGATGTCCTGTCGCGGCGGCGGCCCGGGGGCGTACTGCGGCGACTGCGGGCTCGCGGGGTGGCCGTACGGCGGTTGCCCAGGGACCTGTTGCGGCCCTTGGGGATAAGCCGCCTGTTGCGGATACGGCGGGTTGGCAGCCTGGCGCGGGGGCGGGACCGGGGGAAGCCCTTCAGGTGTCATGCGGTTCTGGCTCTTTCCGACGGGGCGGGTATCGGCTGCGACTTCTGAGGATACGCAGACGGACGATCCGGCCATGTGGTGACGACGCGCGGCGGACGGTCGGTAAGGATTCTTGCGCGTAGCGTGTCACCCGCCGCTCGACGGCTCAACAATTGGTCCCTCGCGGAGACGTTGGCTTCGAACGGGCCGATTCGTTCGCCAGCAAGGCGACGAGGCCAACGGGCAGATCGGACGATCGAAAACGGCTACTACGGGCTGTTCACCCATTCGTCGGTGCCGTCGTCGAACAGCTGGTGCTTCCAGATCGGCAGGCGCGCCTTCACCTCGTCGACCAGACGGGCGCAGGCGGCGAAGACCTCGGCGCGGTGCGGGCCCGACACCGCCGCGACCAGCGCGGCGTCGCCGATCGCCAGGTCGCCGACCCGATGGCTCACGGCCACCGACGCCACCCCCGGGCTGGCCGCGAGTTCGCCCGCGATCTCGCCGAGGATGCGGGAGGCGTCGGGGTGGCCCTCGTAGGTCAGCCGGGCCACGGGCTTGCCGTCGTCGTGGTCGCGCACCACCCCCGCGAAGGAGACCACCGCGCCGCAGGCCGCGTCCGCGACGAGTCCCTCGTGGACGGTGACGTCGATGGGCTGGTCGGTCACCTCGCTGTGGATCACGGCGTGCTCCCCGGTAGCGGCAGCAGGCGGACGCTGCCGCCCGCCTTGCCCGTGGTTCCGGGCTCGATGACCGCGAAGCCCGCCGCGGTGGCCAGTCCGCGCAGCATGGACGAACCGGTGTGCCCCACGGGATGCGCCACGCCCGCCTCGTCGAGCCGCACCAGGGCCAGGCGGGTGTCGCCGCCGCGCCCGTCGATGTCGGCGGCCAGCCGCACCTGCGGCAGGTGCGGGAGCGCGCGGCCCGACAGCCCCGCGATCAGCGGGATCACGAGCGAGGCCAGCGCCACCACGGCCGACTGCGGGTTGCCCGGCAGGCCCGCCACGTAGCGGTCACCGGGGAGCTTGGCCACCAGCATGGGGAAGCCGGGGCGCACCGCCACCGTGTTGACCACATAGGACGCATCCAGCGCGGCGAGCGCGGGGTGCAGGTGGTCCACGGGGCCGTGCATCGTTCCGCCCGTCGTGCACACGATGTCGGAGTCGTCCAGCGCCGCCCGCAGCGCCGCCACGTGGGCGTCCAGGGTGTCGTCGATGGGGCCGCGCGGGCAGAACCCGGGCACCGGCGCGGCTCCCGAGCGCCGCAGCAGCGCGGGCATCAGCGGGCCGAGCGCGTCGCGCACCCTTCCGTTGCCCGGTTTGCCCTCGGTCATGAGCTCGTCGCCGAACACCAGGACCGAGGCTCGCGGCTTCGGACGCACCGCGATGGTGTCGTGGCCCGCCGCGGCTGCCAGCCCGATGACGCCCGGGGTGACCGGGGTCCCGGCGGGCAGCAGCTGTTCGCCCTGCGCGGTCTCCTCGCCGACGTTCCGCCACTCGGGGTGATCGCGGGGCTCGCCGGTGACCTTGTCACCCGACACGGTGGCGTTCTCCAGACGGATGATCGCCTCCAGGCCCTCGGGGACCATGGCCCCGGTGGCCACCTCGACCGCGGTGCCCTCGGCGATCGGCCCGGCGGTCTGGCCCGCCAGCACCCGGCCCGACAGCACCCAGGGTCCCGCGCCCCGCACCGCGTACCCGTCCACGCTGGACGTCGGGAAGGCGGGCAGCGGGGTCAGCGCCGTCAACGGGGCGGCCAGCGTCGAGCCGTCGGTCTCGGACGGCCTGTGCCGCAACGGAACCAACGCGGACTCCGTCCCCGCGCGGTGCACGGCGATCCGCGCGGAATCCCAGTCGAGTGTGGTCATATGTCCTCCTCAGGCGAGCGGTGGTCCCCGTCGTTGATCTGGTCGACCAGATGGCCCAGCAGCGGCGCCAGCACCCGCATCCCGTCCCTGGCGGCGCCGGTGGAGCCCGCCAGGTTGACGATCAGGGTGCGGCCCGCCAGCCCGGCGACGCCGCGCGACAACAGCGCGAACGGGGTGCCCCCGGAGCCTCCGTCGCCGTGCGCACCGAAGCGGCGGATCTCCTCGGCCAGGCCCGGGATCTCGCGGTCGATCAGTTCGCGGGTGACGTCGGGGGTGAGATCGGTCGAGGTGAGCCCGGTGCCCCCCGAGGTGATCACGACGTCGATCTCGAGGGCGATCGCGGCGCGGATCGCCGCGGCGACGGGCTCGCCGTCGGGCACCACGACGGGCCCGTCCACGCTGATGTCGGCGTCCCGCAGCCGCTTCACCAGGATCGGGCCCGAACGGTCCTCGTATACGCCCGCCGCCGCCCGATTCGACGCGACGATCACGCGGGCCCGCACGGTCCTCACGGCCGCCTCCAGGCGCCGGTCTTGCCGCCCTCCTTGGACAGCACCCGCACGTCGGTGAGGCTGGCGGCCGGGTCGACCGCCTTCACCATGTCGATGAGGGTGAGGCCGGCGACCGCGACGGCGGTCAGCGCCTCCATCTCCACGCCGGTGCGGTCGGCGGTCCTGGTAGTCGCGGTCAGGTCGACGTGGTCGTCGCCCAGCTCCAGTTCGACCTTGACGCCGTGCAACGCGATCGGGTGACACAGCGGAATCAGGTCGGGGGTGCGCTTGGCGCCCATGATCCCGGCCAGCCGCGCCGCCGCCAGGGCGTCGCCCTTGGGCAGGTTGTCGCCGCGCAGCGCGTCCACCACCTCGGCCGTGGTGACCAGCCGCGCCGCCGCCGTGGCGGTCCGCGCGGTCACGTCCTTGGCGGCGACGTCGACCATGCGCGCCGCGCCGGTGGCGTCGACGTGAGTAAGAGGTGAGTTCGTCACCCGTGCAGTTTAGGTGTCCGGTCATCGCGAGCGCGACAACGCGTGCTCAAACCATAATTCGGCCCTAATTCGAACCGGCGAATTTGCTTACAGCCGAGTAAGTCTGGCAGGCTGATGCGGTTCCCTTCGCTTCGTTCTGTCCCGCAACGAAACGGTGCTCATGAAGAAGAAGACCGCACTCATCGCGTCGCTGGCGTTGGCCGCCGCGTGCGTCCCGGCCGCCGTCACCTACTCGGCCTTCGCCGACGACGATCACGGCAACCGCCCGGCCGCGCTGGACGGCGAGTTCTACGCCAACCCCGGCGGCAACGCCGCCACGTGGGTGAAGGACAACCCCGACAGCCCCAACGCCGACGCCATCAAGTCGAAGATCGCCGAGCGGCCCGGCGCCAACTGGTACGGCACCCAGGCCGACCAGGACTGGCCCAACACGCCGGTCGACCAGTACGTCGCGGACGCCGCGCAGGCGGGCAAGACCCCGATCCTGGTGGCGTACAACATGTACCAGCGCGACTGCGGCGGCCAGTCCCAGGGCGGGGCGTCCTCCCCGGACAAGTACAAGGCGTGGATCGACGACTTCGCCTCCGGCATCGGCGACGGCAAGGCCCTCGTGGTGCTCGAGCCCGACGCCGTCGCCCAGATGGTCGCGGGCAACTGCGACCTGGATGTCAACGCGCGCAAGGAACTGCTGAAGTACGCGGTGGACGCGCTGGCCTCCAGGGCCCCCAACGCCTCCACCTACCTGGACGCGGGCACCGCCACCTGGCCGGGCGACGCGGGCACCGTGGCGGGCGCGCTGAAGGACGCCGACGTGTCCAAGATCCGCGGCTTCGCCCTCAACACCTCGAACTTCTACACCACCGAGGAATCGGACAAGCGCGGCGCCGACATCAACCAGGCGCTGGGCGGCGACAGCCACTACGTGGTCGACACCAGCCGCAACGGCTCGGGCCACACCCAGGACGGCGACGACTCCTGGTGCAACCCGAAGGGCGCCACGCTCGGCGAGGCGTCCACGGTGGTCAACGACGGCGCGGACGACGCCCACCTGTGGATCAAGGCGGCGGGCGACTCCGACGGCGACTGCGGTTACGGCGCGGGCGTGCCGGCCGGCCAGTTCAGCGAGAAGCTGGCCATGGCGCTGATCACCGGCGACTACGACGGCTGACCTCTTCATCACCTCTCTCACCAAACCGGTGGCCCGGGCCCGCGAACGGGCCCGGGCCGCCACACTGTGTGGAGGAATCCGCGATTCGTCCGAGGAGGACCCATGGGCCGGCTGGTCACCAACACGATGATCACCGTCGACGGCGTTTACCAGGCGCCGGGCGGGCCGCAGGAGGACACCAGCGGCGGCTTCGCCAGCGGCGGTTGGTTCGCCCCGTACGTCGAGGAGTCGATCGGCGGGGAGCTGTTGGCGCGCCACCTGGCGGTCGAGGTGTTCCTCTACGGCCGCCACACCTACGAGATCCTCGGCCACCACTGGCCGCACGCCGCCGACGACGATCCGATGGCGGCGAAGCTGAACCACAGCCCGAAGTACGTGGTGTCGCGGACGCTGACCTCGGCGGACTGGGAGAACTCGACGCTGCTGCCGGGCGACGTGGCCGAGGAGGTGCGGGCGCTGAAGCGGCGGCACGACGGCGACATCTTCGTCATCGGCAGCGGCATGCTGGTGCGGACCCTGCTGCGCCACGACCTGGTCGACCGGCTCACGCTGATCGTGGCGCCGGTGATCGTGGGCGAGGGCAAGCGGCTGTTCGCCCAGGACACGCCGCCGCGCGGGCTGCGGCTGGTGGGCAGCAAAGTGTTCGACGGCGGGATCGCCGTCAACGACTACGAGTTCGCCGGCGCCGTCAAGACCGGCGACGCCTCGATCGCCCCCGACTAGTTCAGGTAGACGTTGCCGAGCCAGCAGGCCACGACGATGGTGCTGGCGCAGATCGCCATGCCGAGCCGGGGGTTGCGGACCAGCTTTCCGTTGGGGCCCAACGTGCCCTCGCCGAGCACCGGTTGGGAGACCAGCCCGACGCACAGCCACCCGGCGGCGAAGGCCAGCAGCGGGTATCCGAAGTAGACCAGGAGGATCTGCGGGAGCGCGTCGGTGATGCGCTCGGTGCCCGCCGTCAGGATCAGGGTGACGGTCTGGGCGGCCAGCGCGAGCAGCGCGAAGCCGCCGTAGATCACGCCGTTGCGGTCGTCGGCGCGCCAGCGGGGCAGCAGCTTGGGGCGGTGGGCGAGGTACCAGGCGTCCTGGTAGCCCGAGTCGGCCTGGGCCACATCGGCTTCGGCGGCACTCAGCGCGGCGGCCGGGTCGTCGGGGATCGGCACGGGGTTGGACTGGGTGGGCGGCCGCGGCAGCCCGCACTGGTTGGCTAGTGTGGACAGTCGCTCGCGCTGGGTGGCCAGGCGTTGCCGCATGGCGTCGATGCTGGCGGTCGAGCCCTCGACGCGGTCGCGGCGGGCGGCGTCGGCGTCGTGCTGCGACGCGCGGACGCCGTCGAGCTCGCGCAGCGCGGCGAGATAGTCGGCGTAGGGGCCGGCGGGCTGGCTCACGGCTCCTCCGGGGAGGTGAAGGGCACCAACAGTTCGCGGGTGTTGGCGTGGCGGTCGATGAACAGGCCGCGACCGGGGCGCGGGTCCCAGTCCAGGAACGACTGTCCGAAGTGGCCAATGAGCTCGCCGCCGGGGATGTTGAGGACCACGGCCCCGGCCACGTCCTCGCGCCCGGAGCTGCCCCCGATGTCGTCGGCGAAGCGGCGCAGGCCCCGCCACCAGCCCAGCAGGTGGACGCCGCGGCCCGGTCCCTCGCGCAACAGCCTGCGCAGGGCGGCCTGCCCGGCGCGGTCCAGATTGGCGGCGTCCAGCCCGAAGCCGATGAGGAACGCGGGGTCGTCGGAGGCGGCCAGCTCGGTGAGGGTCTCGGTCAGCTGGGCGGCGGCGACGGCCTCCCCGCGCTCGCCGACCAGGTCGAGGGTCGCGCGGGCCCGGGCGTCGGGGGTGAGCGCGGCGACCAGGTAGCGGGCGGAGGGGCGCTGCCGCAGCAGCGACGCGGTGGCGGCGTGCAGCAGGTGGGCCCCGACGGGGTCGGCGCCCAGGATGGACAGGTGGCGGCCCGGGGTGGAGTCCAGCGAGAACGCGGCGGTGTCGAGCCTGGCGTTCACCCTGCGCCCCAACAGGACCTCCGGGTGCGGGTTGGGGGTGAGCGCGGCGTACCGCGGGTCGTCGTCGAGGTGGACGGCGGCGTAGCCGTAGAACACCGTGGGCGGCGCCGCCTCGCCGCGCGCCGACCACATGTCGTGGCGCAGCTGGTAGAGCGTGTCGTTGTCGGCGTGGGCGTTGGGGAAGCGGATGCGGCGCTCGCGGCCCGCCGCGCCACCATCCACATTGATCACGGCCTCGCCGGTGCGCAGCCCGGCGGCGGCGTTGTTGTTGACGTCCAGCACCGCATTGGCCCCGGGCAGGGCGACCCGCAGCGGGAACTGGCCGAAGATCGACTCCTGCTTGTTGTACAGCGCCTCGATGCCCGAGGTGGTCTGGCTGGCCAGCACCAGGTGGACGCCGTAGGAGCGGCCCTTGCGGGCCAGGTTCTCCAGGACCGCGACGGCCTGGCGGGCCAGGGAATCGTTGCCCGCGAACAGGACCTGGAATTCGTCCACGATGCACACGATGCGGGGCAGGCTCTCGGCGCCGCGCAGCTGCGAGTAGCGGGCCACGCCGTGGCGCTTCATCATCACCGAGCGGCGGGTCATCTCGGCGTCCAGCTCGCGCAGGATCGCGACGCCGTATTCGCGGTCGGACTCCACGCCGACGGCGCGGGCGTGCGGGATGAAGGTGGGATCGGAGGCCTGCGGCGTGAACTCGGTGAAGGAGACGCCCTCCTTGAAGTCCAGCAGGTACAGCGCCAGGTCATCGGGCGAATAGTGCGCCGTGAGTCCATAGAGGATATTGAGCAGGAAGACGGTCTTGCCGCCTCCGGTACGGCCGCCGATCAGCCAGTGCGGGGTGGTGTCGTCGAAGGACAGCCGCACGATGCCGCGCGAATCCTTGCCCGCGATGGCGGTGACGCCCTCCGACGGGTCCTCCCGCCACAGCTCGGCGGGCGCCAGATCGGCGAAGCGCAGCTCCGCGGCGGCCTTGGCCTCCTCGGCGATGCGCGCGCACTCGACGCGCAGCAGCTCGGGATCGGGTGCGGGGTCGAAGGCGACCGGGGCGAGCAGGCCGCCGCGCGCGCCCAGGGTGACGCCCGGCGGGTTGCCCACCCACATGTCGCCGTCCACAGTGATCTGAACTGACTCGGGCAGCTCGGCCACGCCCGCGGCGATGATGTGCAGCCCGGCGCCGACGCCCGAACGGGCCAGGGCCGCCAGCCGCGACAGCGTCGCCGGGCGGGCCTCGTCCATCGAGGCGATCACCAGGATCAGCTTGGTGGCGCGCTGCTCCAGCAGCCCCGTCTTGACGTGCTCCTCCGCGGCCGCGAGCGCGCGCTCCAGGCCGGCGGCGTCGGTGGCCACGGGGCTCATCAATCGCGCGTCCACCAACGGATGCAGGGGCGCGAGGGTGGCGCCGACGGCGGCGGTGTCCACGCCGACCACCTCGACGGAACCCGCCTTCTCGGTGCTCAGGGTCTGCAACAGCAGCGACCGCACGAGCCCCGCCACGCGGGGATCGCGGGCGTCGGCCGACACGGCGAGATGCGCGGCGCCCATGAACGGGACGTGGACGGGAAAGCCCGAGTCGTGCAGCCTCGCCTCGCCGAGGCGCACCAGCCCCGGCACCCCCCGCAATCCCTGGGCCGCTGCCGAAAGCCGCTGCGCCAGGCCGCGCTCGGCGGTGACGCTGGCCGGGTCCACCCCGGCCCTCGACAGCGCGTCCAGCCGCCCCGCGGCGGCATCGACCCGCCCCGCGGCGCTGAGGTGCAGCGCGACCGCGTTGGCGAACGTGGCGCTCAAGCCCGTCATGGAGGACGCGTCCCTTTCGTGTGCCGGTGGTCCATTCGACCTTACTGGGGGGACACGGCGGAGCCGACGCCGCGCACCGGCCCATACCCACCCAACAGGAACCAGTCATTCCCAGACCTGGCATTCGGGGCGCCCTGAATCCACCGCCGCCCGTCAACCGTCCATTCAGACCCAAACCATGGCACGTTCTGATGAGTAAATGGTCACAGCACTCAGAGTATTGTTGGGGGCCACGGGATCGCGAGCCCCCACGCAAATCATCGACTATGGGAGCAGAAATGTCAGAAACCTCCGCCGAGATCCACCTGCTCGAAAGAGCCGGGGGCAAGGAATTGCCCGAAGCAGCCCACGTTTACCGCGACATCAACTCCACCGTCCTCACCACCGTCTCCATCCCCGCCAACGGCGACTACTGGACCGACTGCATGTCGCAGGCGGAACACATCATCGCCGACGCCGACAACAATCTTCTCAACGCGGGCACCATCCTGCGCATGGTCGCCCTGGAATTCGCGCAGAACGACACCGACGCACAAGACGCCATCAAAAAGGACTGCAACGGCCAACTGCCCACATTGGGCAAGGACGGAAAGTGGTCCGATGGGGTGCCGACTCACGACGACGGGGGGCTGCCGAAATGAACGACGCACTCGACGATCTCTCGTCGGCGCTCACGTCGGTGTCGGGCGGCGACTACACCAAGTCCGCCATCGACGACCCGATCGATCACATGAAGGACGTAATCAAGGCCGCCGACTGGGTGAAGCCCGCGATCGAGGGCTTCCGGCAACCATTGAAGGACCTCACCACGGTCAACCCGAGCTCGTTCACCGACGCCATCACCAAGTTCAGGAAGGCGGCGCTGATGCTGGGCGTCGACAGCGCGTCCCAGGGATCCGGCGACGGCCCCGACCAGAACCCCGGTGGGACCGTCGCCCAGCACATGACGACGGTGAAGAACACCGTCACGGGCGGCGGCTACAGCGCCAGCCCGCCGTGGACCGGCGACTCGGCCGACGCCTTCACGAAAAACTTCCTTCCCTACTACACCACCGCGGATAACACCCCCGGGCAAGCCATCAAGAACCAGGCGTGGATGCTGTCGGCGATGCAGATGATCGTCGAGGCGCACCAGGCGGTGTACGTCCGCACCCGCCAGGACGTCCGGGAGATGATGAAGAATGCGTCCAAGGCCGCCGACCAGAACACCAGCGACTTCAGCGTCTTCTCCTCAAAGGACGACGGAAAGTTCCTGATGACCATCGTCGCCGCGACGCTCGCGGTCGCCGTGTCGATCGCCGCGCCAGAGGCCACGGCGCTGACGATCGTGGCGGCCACGGCGACGCAGACGACCACCGTCTTCGGCGCGATTCCGCAGGAGAACAAGAAAAACGGCGAGCGGTTCACGATCAGCGCCGACAGTCCCGGCGGAATGGTCTACGACATGAGCAATGCGCTGACCAAGATCCAGAACCAGCAAAAGGGCCATCTGAAGGCCGTCAAGGACTCGATCGACGCGCTGTGCGGGAAGATCTCCGGCGGTCAGACGCGCCTGCACATGGTGGGCCCCATGGTCAACGAGAGCAAATACGCCTTCCCAAAGGACAAGGCCGGCAACGAGTCCAACGGGGACTCGCCGCTCGACGACAACGACGTCGACGACACGTATCAGCACGGCTGGCACCTGCCGGACGCCTGATAACACCCCTCATGTCAAGGAGCAAACATGGAATCCTGGGGCGACATGATGCGGCGACTCGACCTCAAGGTCACCTCGCCGGACAAACGGATCCGGGGACGCGTCCACCAGGGAATGGCGGACATCAAGTTCATCGACAACGCCTACCGCGAATACACCGAAGCCGCCATGGGCAGCCAGATCGCCGCGCTGTGTCAGCTGCTGTGGGTGGGTTACCGCAAGGCGGATGTCCTGGCCACGACCCAGACCGCGGGCGCGGCCGCCGCCGAGGAGATGCGCCACCCCGCGGGCTTCGCCGACCGCGAACTGTTCGCCGCGCGCCGGGCGATGGAGATGGGCGCGACGTCCGACAGCGGAAGGCTCGCGATCAGCTGCGTGGGCTTCCAGAACTGGAGGTTCACGATCCAACGCGGCACCTTCGACGCGCTGTCCGAGAACGAATTCCGCGCCGACTTCCGCTCAGTGGTGAGGCCACTGATGGACGACTACCACGAGAAGCTCGACGCGCTGCTGGACGCGCACCGGCGCCGCTTCGACCCCGAGGGCTACCAGTCGATCAAGGACAGGGAGCGATTCGAGAAGCGCCAGGAGGCCGCCGCGCGCCCTCACACGTAACGTTCCAACATGGACACCTCGGCGAGGCGGGACAGTCCCTCCCGGACGCTGCGGGCGCGGGACGCTCCGACGCCGTCGACCTGCTGCAGGTCGTCGACGGTGGCGCCCAGCAGGCGCTGCAGGGACTCGAAGTGCTCCACGATGCGGTCGACGACCGTGCCGGGCAGGCGCGGGACGCGGCCCAGGAGACGGAAGCCGCGCGGGCTGATGGTCGAGTCCAGCAGCTCGGTGCCGCCGTAGTGGCCCAGCGCCTGACTCACCGCCGACAGGTCGAGCAGTTCGTTGGCGGACAAGGCGTCCAGCCCGGCCATGCTCACCGCGGGCGCGGTGCGGTCGTGCTCGGACGGAAGGTAATCGCGGACGATGAGCGCGCGGTCGGTGTCGACGCCGGCCATGAGCTCGTCGAGCTGCAGGGCCAGCAGACGGCCGTCGGTGCCGAGCTCGATGACGTAGCCCTCCACCTCGTCGGCGATGCGACGCACCATCTCGGTGCGCTGCACGGCGACCATGGCGTCGCGGACGGTGACCAGGTCCTCGATCTCCAGGGCGGAGAGGGTCCCGGCGACCTCGTCGAGGCGGGCCTTGTAGCGCTCGAGCGTGGCCAGCGCCTGGTTGGCGCGCGACAGGATCGCGGCCGACTCGTCCAGGACGTGGCGCTGCCCGTTGACGTACAGGCCGATGATGCGCATGGACTGGCTCACCGAGATGACGGGGCAGCCCGCCTGCTTGGCGACGCGCTCGGCGGTGCGGTGGCGGGTGCCCGATTCCTCGCTGGGGATGGTGGAGTCGGGCATCAGGTGCACGGCGGCACGCACGATGCGGGTGCCGTCGTTGGTGAGGACGACGGCGCCGTCCATCTTGCACAGTTCGCGCAGGCGGGTGGCGGAGAACTCCACGTCGAGCTGGAACCCCCCGGTGCACAGCTCCTCGACGACCTCGTCGAATCCCAGGACGATGAGCGCTCCGGTGTTGCCGCGCAGGATGCGCTCCAATCCGTCGCGCAGTGCGGTACCGGGCGCCATCAGCGCCAACGTGGCCCGCAGGGGCTCGTCGCGTTCGGGCAGTACCAAGGCTCTGCCGCTCCCTCCACAGTCACCGGCACGTCCGGCATGATCGTACGTCCGACGTCTGGGTCGTCGACGTCCGACAAGTCTAGGCGGTGGCCACCGACGGCCACGCGGCGTAGCGTATTTGCCGCGAGCGCGAAAGGGTGGTGGCGATGCCACGCAAGGTTCCGGCGGGCTGGATGGTGGTCAACCAGCGTCCGCCCAAGCGCGCCCTGATGCGCCTGGTGGGTTACCTGGTGGCGGGCGGGGTGATCACGGCGTTCACCTGGCTGATCTTCGCCTCCGAGCCCGCCGCCCTGGACACGGGCGCGACCAATCCCGCCGCCAAGGCCCCCGTCTTCGTGGGCATCGTCGTGGTGCTCGGCATCCTGGTCGTGGCGATCCCCGCCCTGCGCCCGCCGCGCCTGGCCGCGAACCACTACGGCATCGCGGTGCGCCCGGGCGCGTTCCGCACGGTGCTGCTGCCCTGGGCCCACGTCGAGGAGGTCACCGCGATGACGGTCCCCGGCCGCCGCACGGGCGACGCCTACATGCTGATCGCCGTCGACGACTACTGTGGACACACAACGGGCGACCGCCCCCGCTTCCTCGACCGCGCCGTCCTGCGCGAGGCCAACCGCGCCACCGAGGGCCGCGTCGACAACTTCGACCTCGCCGTCCGCCTGGCCGACTTCGTCGGCGAGCCCGACATCATCCTCGACAAGTTCGCCAAGCTCGCCCCCGCCCACGTCGACGTCACCAACCAACTCGACGAGTCCGAAGAGGCCGCGAACGCCTAAAACTCCCCCTCCAGAGCGGCCAAGATTTTCAAGCCCCCTTCCTTCCACCAACAGTCCCTATGCGAACACTGGACCCCAAAGAGGGAACAACGCCACCTACGGAATGGCCAAACGCATTCAAAACGACGAGGCCAGCGCGACCACGACCACGGCCACCATCAGCGCCGCAACGATCAAGCCTTTCCGTCGATTCGGCGCGATGGCGATGCAGGATGACCGTCGCCAGCGGTAGGAGCCAGGAAAGGACGTCCGGAAGCGACGCCACTCCACCCATAGCCGTGAAAACTGATCACCATGGACCGCTGTCTTGACCTGATCGGCCACGAAACCTTCCACCGCAGAGGTGACGGGTGAGGCCAACGCACCCAAGGTCTTGCCGCCGCGGTCGCGACATGCCGTGCGCGCTTTGGGCCCACATCGCACGCTTCGCACTACGGTAGTGACTCCACGTGCTCGGGAACATGTCCCCGCACGGTCAAACTCGTCTTGAGGGAAGCGCCGATGAAGACGACCACGGTCACGCGTCTGACGACGCTCATGTTGGCGATCTCAACATCCGTTGCGGTACTCGGTATTGCCGAACCGGCCAGCGCCGCCCCCGGCGACAACGGTGACATCAAGGTCCATCAGTCGACTACCTCCACAGACGACGAACGCAACGAACCGCAGGTGTGCGTGTTCTATTTCGACGCGTTCCACTTCGATGGGCTGCAGCAGCTTGAGTGGACCATCAGCCAACATCCCCCCACCGGCACCGCCCAGGTCAATCAGGGTTCGATCAGGCTCGACAGTGACGGTCACGGGTACACGACGAATATGGAGCTACCCGACGGGCACTACGAGGTGGACTGGACCTGGCAGGGCAAAGACGGCGCGCCAAAGACCAAGTTGTTCACCGTGGACTGCGGTGGCGCGCCTACGCCGAGCGGGTCGTCCCTCTCAAGCAGCACGCCGGCGACGCCGAGCACCAGCGCCTCGGGGTCGCCAAGCGGCGACGTGTCCGCATCCAGCGGGGCGCCGAGTCCGGCGAGCGCCCCGGCGCCGGGCGATCATGGCCGGTCGCTGCCGATCACCGGCACCCCGCTGGTGTGGTTGATGACCTTGGCAGGCGCACTACTAGCCATCGGCATCCTGCTACGCACCCGGTGGGACCGCCTCGTACGGCGCCGCAGGTAGGACGATCCGTTCAGCGGACATGTCACTGTCGGCATTGGTCGCCGGGGCGTTGGGTTTTGAGCTCGATTTCGCCACCGACCACAACTCGGGCCAGTCAACCTGCGCCGTAACCCGCGGTTTTGTGTTCGAGAAAGCGACCCTATGGACCAGGCAGCTCTATAGCGGGAGACGGGTGGGAGACCTGCCGTCCCATCCCCTCCCATCGAGCCCTGGCTCGGGGCAGGGAGCCTCGTCAAGTGAGACCCTCTCCCCCAGGCAACTCGGGCACGCGACGGGAGAAGGCCCGCGTCCCGATCCCCTCACGTCGAGCTCTGGCGCGGGAGTTTGCGGGGAGCCCGTCTCGGGGGACCTTCCCGCCCAGATGGCTCTGGCGCGGGACACGGAAGGAAGGCTCGCGTTCGGATTTCCCCTCCCACCGCGGGCTAGGGGGAGCGGGTTAGCGGGAGGCCCAGTGTTTGGCGGCGATGCGGGTGGCCTCCTTGACC
This sequence comes from Stackebrandtia sp., assembly GCF_035643755.1. Lineage (NCBI taxonomy): Bacteria > Bacillati > Actinomycetota > Actinomycetes > Glycomycetales > Glycomycetaceae > Stackebrandtia > Stackebrandtia sp. The sequence continues at coordinate 30,392 of NZ_DASQPW010000264.1, forward strand.
GTGGCGACCTCGGTGACCGTCATGTTCTTGGGGGCGCCGTCGGCGCAGCCTGGGGGGACCAGGGCGTGGCGGAAGCCGAGGCGGGCGGCCTCGGCGAGGCGGCGGGGGACGCCCGAGACGCGGCGGATGGCGCCCGTGAGGCCCGCCTCGCCGATGGCGACGATGTCGGCCGAGACGGGGGCGCCCGAGATGGAGGAGGCGACCGCCAGGACCAGGGCTAGGTCGGCGGCGGGTTCGATGACCTTGATGCCGCCGACCGTGGCGGCGTAGACCTCTCGGTCGAGGCAGTGGACCTGGCCGCGCTGGTGGAGGACGGCCAGGGCCATGTTGAGGCGGGCGTAGTCGAGGCCCGAGACCGTGCGGCGGGGGATCGTGCCGTCCTTGGCGCTGCCGCCGACCAGGGCCTGGATCTCCACCAGCATCGCGCGGCGACCCTCCATGGTGACCGTGACGCAGGTGCCGGGGACGGGCTCGGTGGGGGATTCGGCGAGGAAGAGGCCCGCGGGGTCGGTGAGGCCGACGATGCCGTCCTCGGTCATGTCGAAGCAGCCCACCTCGTCGGCGGCGCCGAAGCGGTTCTTGACGCCGCGCAGCAGGCGCAGCGTGGAGTGGCGGTCGCCCTCGAAGTGCAGGACCGTGTCCACCAGGTGTTCCAGGACGCGGGGGCCCGCGATGTTGCCGTCCTTGGTGACGTGGCCGACCAGGATGCAGGTGATGCCGCGCTCCTTGGCCACGCCGATCAGGCCCGCCGCCACCGCGCGCACCTGGGTGACGCCGCCGGGCACCCCGTCCGCCTCGGCGGTCGACACCGTCTGGACCGAGTCCAGCACGAGCAGCCCTGGCTTGACGTCCTCAAGGTGGCCGAGCACCGCCGACAGCTCGGTCTCGGCCGCCAGCATCAGGTCGTCGTGCAGGGCGCCGATCCGATCGGCGCGCAGCCGCACCTGGGCCGCCGACTCCTCGCCCGTGGCCACCAGGACCCGCCCGTGGCCCGCCGCGGCGTAGCGGTGCGCCACGTCCAGGAGCAAAGTGGACTTTCCGACCCCGGGCTCCCCCGCCAGCAGCACCACGCCCCCGGGCACCAACCCGCCGCCCAGCACCCTGTCGAATTCGGTCACGCCCGTCGGCTTGGCCTGGGCCTGGGACGCGCTGACCTGGGAGATCGGCAGCGCGGGGCTGGCGGGGCGCGCCACCGACGTCGCGCGGGGACCCGCCGTCGCGGCGGGGGCGCGGGCCACGGTCTCCTCCATGGTGCCCCACTCACCGCAGTCGGGGCATTTACCCATCCACTTGGGAACCGAGTGCCCACAGGCGGAGCACGCGTATACGGAGCGGGGCGTCTTGGCCATGGCCAGAAGTTACGCCGAGGCTACGACAACGGGCGGGATTACTCGGCGACCGCGGAGTCGCTGGCGCCCTCGGCGGGCGGGGTCATCGGCAGCTCGGCGGTCACCGCTCCCGCCTTCGCGAAGGTGAACGTCACCTTGATCTCGTCGCCGGGGGCGATGTCGCGCTTGAGGCCCTGGAGTTCCAGGTACTGGCCGTCGCCCTGGGCCTGCTTGGACGCCAGGGTCACGTGGCCGCCCGTCACGACGGGAACGTCCACAGTGAAGCCCTTGGTCGCGGTGTCCTGGCTGGCGGAACCCGAGGCCGACCCGCTGGCCGAACCCGAGGCCGAGGCCGAGTCGGACGACGGCGTGTCGCCGCCCTGGTCGACCACCTCGATGCCCGTGGCGGCGGGGGTGCTCACCTTGGTCAGGGTGTCGTTGACGGAGCCCGCGTTGACGATCCGCACCACCAGGGGCGCGGTGGCGCCCTTGGCGTATCCGTCCTCGTTGTACTCCACGACCATGTTGCGCAGCGCCAGGCGGATGCCCTTGTCCTCGTGGTCGAGGTCGACACTGGCGCCGGGAACGGCGGCGACCATGTGTTCGGTCTGGGCGTCCTGGCCCGCGCCACAAGCCGACAGTGCGAGGGTGGCGGCGATGCCGACTCCCAACATCGACCAGGTCAACGGCTTCGACTTAATACGCACCGTGGCGTCCTTTCTCATGACCGCACATGCGACCCACACATTAGACGGCTTGTCGAAGATGCCTCTCTTCGACCCGCCCCTGTGTGTTACAGGGCCACGGCGACCAGCAGCGCCAGCGCGTCGACCAGCGCCAGTCCCATGACGACGCGGAAGACCGCCCGCCCCCCGGGCAGCGCGACCGCCGCGGCCCCGCCGAGCCCGCTGGCCACCAGCACGCCGATCCCCCAGCCGCCCGCGATGTGCAGGCCCGCGATGACGCCCGCGCCCACCAGCAGCACCGCCGCCGCGATCCGCGAACCCATGGCGCCCAAACGATGCGGAAGCCCGCGAATCCCCATGGCGATGTCGTCGTCCAGGTCGCTGAGGGTGTTGGCGAAGTGCGCGGCGGTGCCCAACAGTGCCCCCGCCGCCACCGTCCACACCCGAGGGTGGGCGGCGGCGTAGGTCACGAGCAGCCCGAAGCTCATGGCGTACGGCAGCGGCGACCACGCGGTCGCCTTCAGCGACACGTTGTACATCCACCCGCCCAACACCCCGACGATGTGGAACACGCCGGGCGCGCCGACCAGGAACGACAGCGGCACCGCCGCGATCCCGGCGGCGATCGCGCAGCGCCACAGCACCCGCGTGGCGATCCGCCCCGTGGCGGCGGGCTTGTCGGTGCGCTGGGCCAGCAGGTCGCGCTCGGCGTCGAAGGCGTCGTTGCTCCAGCCCACCGACAGCTGCCCGCACAGCACGGCGGCGAACACCGACAGGGTTTGCCACCATGGACGTCCCGACGCGGCGGCGATTCCCGTCGCCACCAGGGTCACCACCGCGACCGGGCCGGGATGGCAGGCGCGCAGCAGCGCAAGCGATCTCACGGCGGCTAGTCTCGCATGGACGAAGAGGTACGCATGATCGTACGTAACGACCCGCGTCAATACGATGATCTGGTCGAGGAATGGTGGAAGCCCGACGGCGCCTTCGCGATGCTGCACTGGCTGGCGAGGTCGCGCTGCGCGCTGCTGCCCGCCCCGACCCGTGACGACGCCGTGTGCGTCGACATCGGCTGCGGCGGCGGGCTGAACTCCGCCCACATCGACGGCTACCGCCACATCGGCGTCGACCTGCGGCACGACAACCTGCGCCGCGCCGCCGACCACGGAGTGCTTGCCGCCCAAGGCGACGCGCTGCGGCTGCCGCTGGCCGACGCGTGCGCCGACGTGGTGGTCGCCGGGGAGATCCTGGAGCACGTGCCCGACTGGCGCGGCGCGATCGCCGAGGCGTGCCGGGTCCTGCGCCCCGCGGGGACCCTGATCGTCGACACCCTGGCGGACACCCGCCTGTGCCGCTTCGTGGCGGTCACCCTGGCCGAGAAGATGCCGGGCGGGCCGCCTCCGGGCATCCACGACCCCGCGCTCTTCGTGCCGCCTCAGGGGCTTCTCAGCGCGTGCGCGGCCGAGGGGGTCACACTGAAGCTGTGGGGCATCCGCCCCGCCGCCGGTGCGATGCTGCGCTGGCTGGTGCGGCGCCGGGGCGAGGTGCCGATCATTCGCACCAGGTCGACGTCCATCTTGTACGCGGGAGTGGGAGTGAAGGATGCGTGAGGTGCGGCGCATGGTCGCCGGGATGCGTGAGCGCGCCGCGAAGCACGACGCCGACGGGTCCTTTCCGGACGCCGACTTCGCGGGGCTGCGCGAGCATCGGCTGCTGGGCCTGATGGTGCCGAAGCGGCTCGGCGGCCGGGAGGCGTCCTTTCTGGACTATGTCGAGGTGGCCTACCACCTGGGGCGCGGCAACGGCTCGACCGGCCTGATCTTCAACATGCACGCCTCGGTCACCGGGGCGCTCGCCCAGGCCCCCGACGAGCTGGCCGCCGAGCTCGGCGCGGGGGACACCTTCTTCGCCCAGCGCGACAAGCTGCTGTCGGACGCCGCGTCGGGCGCGCTGTACGCCGTGGCGATGAGCGAACGGGGCGTCGGCTCGCGACTGTCCAAGATCACCACCGCCTACACGCCCACCGACGACGGCTTCCACATCAAGGGCGCCAAGGCGTTCGTGTCCGGATCGGGGCACGCCGACGGCTACCTGGTGGCGGCCCGCAGCACCGTCGACGCGTCCGTGGTGTCGCAGTTCGTGGTGCCCGCGGGCGAGGGCATCACCGTGGAGCCCACCTGGGACACCATGGGCATGCGCGCCACGGGAAGCCACGACGTCCACTTCGACGTCCGGGTGTCGCCGCGGGCCCTTCTGGGAGGGGTCGAGGGCATCACCCTGCTGGCCGCCCAGCTGGCGCCGCACTGGATGGTCGCCAGCTACGCGGCCGTCTACATCGGAGTCGCCCGCGCCGCCATCGAGCTGGCCGCCGAGCAGGCCAACCAGCGCCGACTGTCCACGATGGCCTCGGTGCGCGCCCGGCTGGGCCGCGCCGACGCCGCGGTGGCCTCCGCGTACGCCACCGTCCGCGAGGCCGCCCGCCTGGTGGACGCCGCCGATCCGCAGTCCGCCGAATGGGTGTGGCGGGCCAAGCTGCTGGCCGGCGACACCGCCACCCAGGTGACCGCGTCCATGATGGAGGTGTGCGGGGCCTCGTCGATCCGGCGCGGCAACCCCCTGGAGCGACTGTTCCGCGACGCCCGCTGCGGCGCCCTCCAACCGGCCACATCGGACGTGTGCGCCGACTGGCTGGGCGTCAACGCCCTGGGCGGCGACCCCTACGCCGACGCCACGGCGGGCCCGCGATGGTGAAGCCGATCATCGCCGGATTCGGCGAGGCCACTCCCGGGGTTCTCGATCAGGAAACCCTGTGGGACGGGTACTTCGAGGGCCACACCTCCGGCGACGACCGCGCCAAGAAGATCTTCCTCAATGCCGGGGTCGACACCCGTCACGGCGTGATCGACCCGCTGACCGAGGACATCTCACAGTGGACGACGGCGCAACGGATGGCCCGCTACGAGACCGAAAGCGTCCCGCTCGGCGAGCGCGCCCTGCGCGACGCGCTGCGCGACGCCAATGTGGACGCCGCCGAGCTCGGCCTGCTCACCACCGTCTCGTGCACCGGCTACGTTACCCCCGGCCTCGACATCACCCTGGCCGCGCGGCTGGGCGCCGCCGCCGACATGCGGCGCGTCGTCGTCGGCCACATGGGTTGCTACGCCGCGATTCCCGCGTTGTCCACCGTGGCCGATTACGTGCGCCAGTCGGGGCGGCCCGCGGCCCTGCTGTGCGTCGAGCTCACGAGCCTCCATCTCCAGCCCGCCCCCCTGAACACCGAGCAGACCGTGGCGCACGCCCTGTTCTCCGACGCCGCCGCCGCGGTCGTCCTGGTGCCCGGCGGCGAGGGCCTCGAGGTCGTCGACATCGCCTCCCGCACCGACACCGCGCACTCCGCGGCGATGACCTGGCGCGTCACCGATCAGGGCTTCCGGATGGGCCTGTCGTCGCGGGTGCCGCTGGTGCTGGCCCGGCACCTGCCCGACACCGTCACCACCCTGCTGCGCCGCCACGACGCCACCATCGACGACATCGACGCCTGGGCGATCCACCCCGGTGGCCGCCGCATCCTGGACGTGGCCGCCGACGTCCTGCGCCTCGACGAGACGCGGCTGCGCGAATCCCGGGAGGTGCTGCGCCAACACGGCAACTGCTCCTCGGCGACGGTCCTGATGATCCTGAACCGCCTGCGGCGGACCCGACCCGCCGAGGCCGTCGCGTGCGCGTTCGGCCCCGGCCTCACCTTGTACGCGGCTCTGCTGCGCCGATCGCGTCCATAAATTCACTGAACACGCAGGTCACGGCGGTGACTGATCTTGATATGTTGACCTTCCGCGAGCCCCTCGGCGGAAGGTCACACCGTGACGCGACGTCTGATCACCGCCGCCTGCATCGCCACCGCGCTCGGCGCGCTGGCCTCCTTCGCCCTCCCGGCTCTGGCGTCGGAGTCCCAGGCGGCGACGCTGAGGCACATCGACGCCTCGGGCTTCACGCTCTCCCCGAGCCCCGCGGGCATCGACTACGGATCGATGGTCGACAAGGTGGAGAAGGACCCTCGGATCGTCAAGACCACATTGGACAAAGTGGTGACGGCCGACGCCCCCGCCCGCACCGGCCGCGCCGGGCTGTGCCACCCCACCAATCTGAAGTCCGAGCTGAAGCCCGCGGGTTTCTGCTGGGATGCCGACGACGACACCTCCGCCGACTGGACGCCGCAGGGCATCACCGGCTCCGGCGACGCCGACCCCTCCGGCGAGGTGGGCGGGCGCAGGCTGATCGCCGCGAGCTGGCACTTCACGGACAACACCTTCGCCCGGATCAGCATCGCGGACGTGTCCGACGCCTCCGCCGCCCCGAGGTACCACCACCTGCTGCTGGTACAGCCCACCGCCGACGGCAACTTCACCGGTGTGGACAACGTCCACGCCGACGGCCTGATGTGGTTCGGGGACAGGCTGTTCGTGGCCACCGGGGGACGGCTCCAGGTGTTCAGCACCGAGCACATCTGGCAGACCGGGACCTCCGGCGACGACGCGGGAAAGGTGGGCCTGGTCGGCGACGGCGCGTACGCGCGCTGGCACGGCTGGGCGATGCCGATGATCGCCGAGTACCGCACCGGGTGGGGAGCCGGCGGCTCATGGAAGTCGTGCGCCTCGGTGGAGGGCGACGACCCGTGCATGAACTCCATTTCGCTGGCCCCCGACCGCACGTCCTTCGTGACCGCCGAGTACTACCAGCCGGGCGCCGCCGGCGGGCGGGTGATCCGCTGGGGCATCGACGCGGCCACCGGGCTGCCCAGCGGCAAGGCCACCGAGGCGTTCGCCTCCCCTATCTGGCACCAGCAGGGCATCGCCACCGACGGGACCTACTTCTACATCACCGGCGACTGTCCGGGCACGCCGCCGCCCGACGACCCGAACAACTGGGTCTGCGTCCACCGCGCCGCGCCCGACGGCGAGCCGCACGTGTTCACCCAGGGCCCGCCGCTCACCCAGAACCTGTCCTACTGGCCGCAGACCAAGCAGCTATGGGGCATCAACGAACGGATCAACACCACCGAGGGCAAACGGGTGGTCTTCAACATTCACGTCTTAGCCGACTTGCTGGGCGCGCAGCCGCTGGCGGCGCAGGTCTCGGCCTTGGAGCTCTCGTTGCCGGTCTCGACCGACTGGCTCGTGGAGGGTCTCGGTGAGGGATCGGCCGGGCCCGCGCGGCCCAGCCACGGCACGGTGAACAGGCTCGCCAGGGTGATGGCCACCGTCACCGCCAGCACGATGAAGGGCAACCGCCGCTCCCGGCGGGCCGTACGGGCGTCGTACCGCAGCTCCTCGCGGACCTCGGCGACCAGATCGTCCAATTCGGAAAGATCATCGGGGATGACGACCTTGCCCCACTCCTCGGGAAGACCGGGGATGTGACTGTCGCCGCCGGATGGTGGTGCCATCGCAGACCTCCTGCCAGGGAAACCCCTGCGGCCCCGGGCGCCTCGCCACGCCGCGCGGGACACCGGGACACGTGGTACGGAGTGTTCTGTTTCCCAGCCTGCCACCAAGTGACGCTCAGCGCTAGATGTGGAACGGGACAAGCATGATCGGTATCCTTGGTAGAGGAGCCGTACGGTGTGGGCGGAAAAACGATCACAGTAGGCAGTGACGGGGAGTGCCACTGACCACAGTGGTGTGACTGTCTGCTCACCTGGGGGTCACCGACGCCGCGAGCTTTTGCTCACATTGAGGGTGACCTGCGGTTTCGTCGCCACGCGGAGCGGCGACGCAGCACATGACCGTGTTACCCTTGACACAGCGAAAGGGGTTTCGATCCTATGAGTTTTAGTGTCGGCGAGACCGTTGTTTACCCCCATCACGGGGCCGCACTCATCGAAGCAGTCGAGACTCGCACCATCAAAGGCGTAGAACGGGAGTATCTCGTCCTGCGCGTCGAACAGGGTGACCTGACGGTGCGGGTTCCATCCACCAACGTCGAACTAGTCGGCGTGCGAGAAGTAGTAGGCGCCGAGGGACTGACCGAGGTCTTCGACGTTTTGCGCGCCCCGCACACCGAAGAACCGACGAACTGGTCGCGACGGTACAAGGCGAACCTGGAGAAGCTTGCCTCGGGCAACCCGCTCAAGGTCGCCGAAGTCGTTCGTGACCTGTGGAGGCGCGACCGCGAGCGCGGACTCTCCGCTGGGGAGAAACGCATGCTGACCAAGGCGCGCGACATCCTGGTAGGCGAGGTGGCTCTCGCCGAGTCCAGCACCAAGGACGACGCCGAGGTTCTGCTCGACAAGGTGCTCGCCGAAGCCTGAGAGAAAAACGATAGGCGGGGTGTGTCTTGCTACGCAAGACCACCCCGTTTTTCTTGTCTTTTTGCCGCGCTTCGCGCGGCGCCACGGGGCTCCGCCCCGTGCTCCCCGCTGGGGGCTCCGCCCCCAGACCCCCGATTCATGGTTCTCGGGACCATTAAGCTCGGTGGCCGTGACCATTCCCGAAGTCGGCATCGGCACCGACGTACACGCCTTCGATCCCGACCGCCCGTGCTGGGTGGCGGGCCTGGAGTGGGACGACGCGCCCGGGCTGGCGGGACATTCCGACGGGGACGTGGCCTGCCACGCCGCGTGCGACGCGCTGCTGTCGGCGGCGGGGCTCGGCGACCTGGGAAGCAACTTCGGGACCTCCCGCCCCGAGTGGGCGGGCGCGTCGGGCCTGCGGCTGCTGGAGGAGACCGCCCGTCGGGTGCGGGAGGCGGGCTACACCGTCGGCAACGTGGCCGTCCAGATCATCGGCACGCGGCCGAAGCTCGGCGCGCGCCGCGCCGAGGCCGAGCGGGTGATGGCGGAGTGTCTGGGCGCGACGGTGCGGCTGTCGGCCACCACCACCGACGGGCTCGGCTTCACGGGCCGCGGCGAGGGTCTGGCCGCCACCGCGGTCGCCCTGGTGCTTCCCGCGCCGCGGTTACCCTTCAATTTGTGAATTCCTCGTTCGGCAACATCGGCGACGCCGACACGTATCTGGCGCGCGCCGAACTCATGGTCGAGCTGGATCGCTTCGACGAGGCTCGCGAGGAACTCGGCGGGGCGCTGTCGGCCGACCCCGCACACGTGCCCGCCCTCACCCTGTTGGCCATTGTGGAGCTTCAGGTCGGCAACTACGACGACGCCCTCACCGCCGCCGAGGCCGCGCTGCGCGCCGAACCCACCCACGAGCCCGCGTTGCTGGCCCGCGGCCACGCCCTGGCCCTGATGCGGCGCCCCAACGACGCGCTCGACGTCGCCGAAGAGATCCAGCGCAAATACCCCGAGTCCTGGTGGCACAACGTCCACTACGCCCTGATCGTCCGCGAGAGCCGCAACGGCCAGGACGCCCTGGACGCCGCGTGGGTCGCGGTGCGCATCGCCCCCGAGGAGGCCCGCGCCCACCTCACCCTTGCCCTGGTCGCCGCCACGCTCGGACTCGACGACCTCGCCGACCGCGCGCTGGCCGCCGCCCGCCGCCTCGACCCCGGCATCATTCCGCTGGTGGAGGACGACACCCAGCTCGGCCCGAAGCTGCTGCGCGACAACCCCGACGCCCCCTCGACCGCCCGCCGCCGCGCCCGCCGCGACGAATGGGAGTACGGCCCCGCCCGCAAGGCCCGCGCCCGGATTCCCGCGCCCGTCCGCCGCAGCCTGTCGATCGCCGCGGCCATCGGGGTCGGCGTGCCGATCGTCGCGGCGGGGCTGTCCAACGGCCAGCCCACCGCCGCCCGCGTCATCGCCGCGATCGGCGCCGTCCTCGGCCTGATCGGCCTGTACTTCGTGACCCGCCAGATCCCCGTCCACATCAAGGACGGCCTGCGGATCTCCATCGACCGCGACAGGGTGCTGGCCCTGGGAGTGATCGCCGCGGGCTGCGCCCCCCTGCTGTCCCTGGTCTACGCGGCCACGGGCGTGGTCTACCTGTTGGCGGGAGCGATGGCGGCGGGCTTCGTCGCCCTCGGCGTGGCGTTCATGCGCGGCCGCTTCAACTGAGCCACGCCGCCACCGACGGACGCTAGAGGTTCTGGCATTTGTCCTGAATGGTCTCGACCATGTCCTGGGCCTTGGAGGCGTCGGGCACGTCGCCGGTGGAGGAACCGGGGTCCTTCGTGGACTTGTCGAGGTCCTCGGTGAGGTCGGCGAAGTCCATGACGGCCTTCTTGAGGTCGGCGTCGTCGATGCCGTCGGCCTTGTCCCGCAGCGTCGAGACCTTGCTGTCGAAGTCGTCCTGTCCGACCGCGTTGACGGTGTCGTTCATCTCGTCGCTGATGCTCGCGCAGTCGACGGCGTTGCCGAGGAGGCCGCAACCGCTCAGCGAGGCCAGCGCCAAGCCGCCCGCCAGCGTCAATCCCGCCAGCTTTCGGACCATGGTGTTCATCGGGGGTGGGGTTCCTCTCGAGAATCGATCAAGGTTCGGCGCGACATTACTCGACGCCGCCTCACACCGCCATGTCGACGAAGCGCGACAGGTGCAGCTGGGCGGCGACGGTGACGGTGTCGGTGGCGCCGTTACGGTGCTTGGCGACGATGAAGTCCGCCTCGCCCGCGCGCGGCGACTCCTTGTCGTAGTAGTCGTCGCGGTGCAGCAGGATGACGATGTCGGCGTCCTGTTCCAGCGAACCACTCTCGCGCAGGTCCGACAGCTGTGGACGCTTGTCGGTGCGCTGTTCGGGGCCGCGGTTGAGCTGGGCGACGGCGATCACCGGGCACTCGATCTCCTTGGCCAGCAGCTTCATGCCGCGCGAGATCTCGGAGACCTCCTGTTGGCGACTCTCCACCCGCTTCGGCGAGGACATCAGCTGGAGGTAGTCGACCACGACGAGCTTGAGGTCGTGGCGCTGCTTGAGGCGCCGGGCCTTGGCGCGGATCTCCATCAGCGTCATGGACGCCGTGTCGTCCACGAACAGCGGCGCCTCGGAGATCTCGCCCATCCGGCGGGCCAGGCGGGTCCAGTCGTCGTCGGAGAGCTGGCCGGAACGCAACACGTGCAACGGAACCCGGGTCTCGGCGGCCAGCACCCGCATCACGATCTCGATCTTGCTCATTTCCAGCGAGAACATCGCCGCGGCCTGCTGGTGGTGGAGGGCGGCGTGGCGCAGGAAGTCCATGGCGGCGGTGGACTTGCCCAGGCCGGGGCGGCCGGCCACGATGATGAGCTGGCCGGGTTGCAGGCCGTTGAGCAGGCGGTCCAGGTCGGAGAAGCCGGTGGGCACCCCCGTCATGGCGCCGGCGTTCTCGCCGATCGACTCGATCTCGTCCAACGTGGGCTGAAGCAGCTCGGACAGCACCGCGAAGTCCTCGCTGACCCGGCGCTCGGTGACCTCGTACACCGCCTGCTGCGCCAGGTCCACCAGGTCGTCGACGTCGCGCCCCGCGCCCGAGGCGGTGCCGTAGCCCAGCTGCACCACCCGGGTGCCCGCCTCGATGAGGCGGCGCAGGATGGCGCGCTCGGCGACGATGTTGGCGTAGTACGCGGCGTTGGCGGCGGTGGGCACCGAGGAGATCAGGGTGTGCAGGTACGGGGCGCCGCCGATGCGGCCCAGCTCGCCCATGTCGTTGAGGGCGGCGGCCAGCGTCACCGGGTCGGCGGGTTCGCCGCGCGCGTACTTGTCGCACACGGCGTCGAAGATGACCGAGTGCGCGGGCTTGTAGAAGTCGACGGACTTGAGGATCTCGACCACGTCGGCGATGGCGTCCTTGCTGAGCAGCATGCCGCCCAGGACGCACTGCTCGGCCATGACGTCCTGCGGAGGGGTGCGCTCGAACTCGCCGGGTTCGGGGGGTGGGGGCTCGTCCTCGTAATGTGGCGAGTTGGGCTGGCGGCCGCTGGGCGGCCGACCGGCGGAAGCATTGTGTTCCATGATGGAGCCATCCCCGCGTTAGTCGAATCTTCTTCTTATCAGCCGCCACCGACAACTTTCGGTAGGCACCGACCCTATGGCGGCGGCGTCACCAGCGCAAATCCGCCTGTGGATAACTCTGTGGATAAGGTGTGCACAACCGCGCGTCGACCTGTGGATAACCCTGTGGCGCGGCTGTGGACAACTCGCCGCCGCGCCCCGACGAGCCGCGGTGAGCTGCCAAGTCGCTTCCCACAGGCTGTGGATGAAAATTGCCCACCCCTCGCGCCCTGGTCCGGAAGGACGATGACAAGCCTCACGGCTGCGGGCACACTGTCAGTCATGGAATCCCCGCGCGAGATCGAGCGCACCGACCGGGTGGACGGCACCGGCGAGCGGGCCTTCGTGCCGACCCTGCTGGCGACCGCCGCCTGGTACGTGATCCCGGCGCTGCTGTTCGTCCTGTGGTCGCTGCTGTTCGCCGGGAACACCTGCGACGGAAGACAATGCGGGCCCGGCCAGCGCATCGGCGAGGGCCTGGGCGCGGCGATGCCGTGGGCGTTTCCGTCCCTGGCGTTGAGCCTGCTGATCGCGGTGCTGCTGCGGCTTCCCGCGGTGGGCTGGCGCTCCGGCGCCACGGGCACGGCCGCGGCGTTCCTGGGCGCCGGCCTGACCACGGTGATCCTGCGCAGCGTGGGTTACGACATCGGCTGACCGGCGGCCGGACGCCCCGGGAGCTCCAGTGGCCCCGGGGCGTCGGCGGCGGCGGGCGGCTATTCGCCCGAGCCGTTGTCGCACTGCGCCGGGTCGGCCGCGACGGTGACGCCGCAGACCTGCCAGTGGGCGGCCCCGGAGCCGTCCACGTTGACCGGCGTGATGCCGTTCTTTGTCTTCGTGCCGTCGTCGGCGGCGCCGGTGCGGTTGTCGCACACCGCGCCCTTGCTGTGGCTCAGCACGTTGACGCCGCAGACCTGGAGGTGGCCGGCGTGCGAGACGTCGACGTCGGCCGCCGACAGGGTCCTGCCCCCGGAGGACCCGGCGCCGCTCGGGGCGCCGATGCCGTCGGAGTTGTCGCAGGCCTGCGCGATGGTCTGGTCCGCCACGTTGATGCCGCAGACCTGCACGTGCGCGAGGTCGTCGGCCTTGACGTTGGCGAAGCTCAGGCTGTCCGAGCCGGTGGAAGAGAGGCCGGGCGCGGCGTTGGCCGTGCCGGCGACCGAGAGGATGCCCAATCCCAGCGCGAGCGCCGAGAGGCCGAGCAAGCGTTTCATGTTGCCTCCTATATGAACCGTCGTGTATGGATCAGGTCTCGCCATCGACGACGGTGTCGATGGCGAGACCCGCCCCCTTCGTAACCGCGACCTACCGGATTAGTTGCCGGTGTGGTCGTGGTTGTCGCACAGCTGGTTGAGCGATGGCGCCACGGCGACGTTCTGGCCGCAGATCTGCCAGTGGGCCGCGTCGGAGACGTCCAGGTTGCCCAGGCCGACGCCGTCGGAGCTGGCGCCCGACTGCGGGCCCATGCCGACGTGGTCCTTGTTGTCGCACTGCTGGCCCGTGGACGACACGAAGGCGTTCTGGCCGCAGATCTGCCAGTGCGCGGCGTCCGAGGCGTCCACGTTCACCAGACCCAGAGGTCCGCTGTGCGCGCCGGAGCTTCCGGTCGGCGCGGCCCCGTACATGCCCCCGTGGGCTTGGGCGACGCCGGTCAGCGCCAGGGCGCCGATGCCGGCGGCGAGGAAGGCGGTGGTCAGGAACTTACGCATGTGATGTTCTCCCGTTGTCGATCGTTTGACTACTGTGGATCTTCGTGCGGTGGTCGGGGTCGGCCGCGCGCGTTCGGCGCGACCCCGACCGCGCGACGTCTTACTTGCCCGTGTGGTCGTGGTTGTCGCAGAGCTGGCCGTTGGACAGCACGCCGACGTTCTGGCCGCAGATCTGCCAGTGGGCGGCGGACGAGGCGTCCAGGTTGCCCAGGGCGACGCCGTCGGAGCTGGCGCCGGACTGCGGGCCGTGACCCACGTGGTCCTTGTTGTTGCAGTTCTGCTGGTCCGAGATCGTGAACACGTTCTGGCCGCAGATCTGCCAGTGGGCCGCGTCCGAGGCGTCCACGTTCACCAGACCCAGGGGCGCGCTGTGCGCACCGGAGTTTCCGGTCGGGGCGGCCTGGGCCGCGCCCGCCAGGGCGAAGGCACCGATGCCCGCGGCGATGGCGGCGACGGCGAGGGTCTTACGCATGGTTTTCTCCTTGATTCGTTGCGAGGATTGGGTTTCCGGTTGGGTTGCGGGTGGACCGCGGATGCCAGTGGCTGTGGCCGCACGGTCCCTCCCGCGGACGTAGCTGGCGCCTTAGCCGGCGACGTGGTCCTTGTTCTTGCAGACCTGGCCGTTCGACAGCACGAAGGCGTTCTGGCCGCAGATCTGCCAGTGCGCGGCGGACGAGGCGTCCAGGTTGCCCAGGCCGACGCCGTCGGAGCTGGCGCCCGACTGCGGGCCCGAGCCGACGTGGTCCTTGTTGTTGCAGTTCTGGTTGTCGGAGATGACTCCGACGTTCTGGCCACAGATCTGCCAGTGGGCCGCGTCCGAGGCGTCCACGTTGACCAGACCCAGAGGTCCACTGTGGGCTCCGGAGTTCCCGGTCGGGGCGGCCTGGGCCGCACCCGCCAGGGCGAACGCGCCGATGCCGGCCGCGATGGCGGCAACCGCCAGGGTCTTACGCATGGTTTTCTCCTTGATTACTTACCTTGAAATGGAAGGCGCATTGAAACAGTCCGGAAAGAACTTTCCGATGTGGATATTTCCCCGCAAGAGTGTCGCTGGATCGCGATGGTCGTTCGCCGGACACCGGCCGTTGGTGCCGGCGAACGCACCCGTGCGACGAGAACTGCCCGGATGGGACCACAGTGGTCCCGCATCGGCGGTGAGCATTCACCCGCGGCAGAACTCGCAGCGCGGGCGGAACCCTAGTCGGGAGAGACCGCGGGGTCGGCGATCAGTTCGCAGCGACGTCCCATGGTGGCCGAGTCCGGCCGAACCCGGGACACCCGGGCGTCGTGGAACGAGCTGACGGCACCGACACACACCGAGCCGGCGTACGGGGCACCGCCGAAGGCGGCACCGCTACCCGCGGTCGAAGCACCGGTTGCGAGGAAAGCGCGAGGCGGCATCGACGGTCCGAACGGGGAATCCGGGTCCGCTGACCCGGGGCCCGAGTTGGCCGTCGCTTCGGGCGCGTGGCCGGACAACGCGGCGGCACCGGTGGCGTTTCCGGATGCGGCCAAGCGCCCGGGGTCACCACCGTTGTCGTGCGATGCCGCTTCGGCACCCGAGATTCGGGACGCGTCCGGTCCACGGAATCGGTCGATTCCCGTGCCCGCGGCGTCGTTGATGAGCTCAGACAACGCACCGCCGTCGGCCATCGGGGACAACATGGAGGCGACGTCGGCGTCGGAGGCGGTTACCGGCGCGGTCGTTTCGGACAACAGGTCCCAAACGCGGGTCGTCTTGGTTTCCACGTGCCGGGTCACCGGGGAGACCATGTCGGTCACCGGGTTCACCACCGGACGTGCCATGTGTGTCACCGGTGTGGCGACTGGTCGCGTCACCTCGGCGAGTGGTTTGGAGGACTTCGCGGTCACCGCATCGAGCGACAGGTTCCGGGCCGGCTGTTCGACCAGCCGGAACGCGGAGCCGTGATGGCCCCTGGCGAGCGAGTCGTCGGTCTTCTCGGACGGGTCAGACACCAGTGCCTTGGCGACGTCTATATGCGACGGAGCGCCCGATTGCAGTTGGTTGGACTGAATCGATCGTGCGGCCTGCTCCGATTTTGGGACGACTCCATCGAATATCGATGCTGTCGCCGGCACAAGACCGTCCGAAGAATGTGGACTATCGGTGGTGGAAGCCTGGGCTACGGCGGTGCCCAGAATCCAGGCCACCCCCGCCATACCCGCGATCACCAAACCACGCGTCGCGTAGGTGAGGAGGGACGAACGACGCACGCGGGCGAAGCGGCGGAGGCCGCGTACCCGGTTGTCGTCCGTCATGGTGTCCCTCACCCTGCTCGCTTCGCGCTGTGGTGGGCGAATGGTTCGCCCACTGCCTATTTCAACGAACCAGCGGGGGTCGGGATACGCCCCATATGGGATTTTTCTGACTAAATGGACGTTTCGGTCGATGGCAACGGGCGCAACGAAAAGCGGGACAGCCTCTCGGCTGTCCCGCTGCGATCGTTCGACGAATCTACTTCGCCGCGACGACGTCCAGTTTGAAGGACGCCCGCACCTCGGAGTGCAGTCGGATTCCCACGTCGTAGGAGCCAACGGCCTTGATGTGGCCGGGCAGCTCCAGACGCCGCTTGTCCAGCTTCGGGCCTCCGGCGTGCGAGACCGCGTCGGCGATCTCGGCCGGGGTGATCGAACCGAACAGGCGACCGCCGCTGCCGGCGCGCGCGGTGATGGTGACCTTCACCGCGTTGAGCGCCTCGTTCACCTCGCGCGCGTGGTCGGCGTCGCGGACGTCGCGGGCCGAGCGGGCCCGCTTGATCGCGTCGACCTGCTTCTGGCCGCCCTTGGTCCAGGCGGTGGCGAAGCGTTGCGGGACGAGGTAGTTGCGTCCGTAGCCGTCCTTGACCTCGACGACGTCTCCGGGGGTGCCCAGACCGGGCACCTCGCGGGTGAGGATGAGCTTCATGTCGCGTTCCTCCTCTACCGGGTCTGGCTGGTGTACGGAAGCAGGGCCATCTCGCGGGCGTTCTTCACGGCGCGCGCGATCTGCCGCTGCTGCTGGGCGGTGACCCCGGTGACCCGGCGAGCCCGGATCTTTCCGCGGTCGGAAATGAACTTCCGCAACAGGGCGGTGTCCTTGAAGTCGACGTACGTGATGCCCTCTTTGTCGAGGGGATTCGACTTCTTCTTCGGCTTGCGAACGGGCGCAGCCTTAGCCATCTTTCTTACCTTTCATACGTGATGGAGCCGCATGCGGCTCCACAAGAGAGCTTCGCTAGAACGGGGGTTCCTCGTCGAACCCGCGCGAGTTCCCGGCAGCGGCGGGTGCGGCGGTCGCCCACGGGTCGTCGGGGGCCGCCGACGCGCCGCCGGAACGGCCGCCTCCGCCTCCTCCGCCTCCGGAGCGCGACACCTTCTGCACCTTGGCGGTCGCGTACCTCAACGACGGGCCGATCTCGTCGACCTCGAGTTCCATGACGGTGCGCTTCTCGCCCTCGCGGGTCTCATAGGACCGCTGACGCAGCCGACCCTGCACCACCACGCGGGATCCGCGCGACAGCGACTCGGCCACGTTCTCGGCGAGCTGGCGCCAGGCGTTGCAGCTGAGGAACATCGCCTCGCCGTCCCGCCACTCCCCGGACTGACGATCGAACGTCCGAGGGGTCGAGGCGACCCGGAACTTGGCGACGGCCGCGCCCGAGGGCGTGTACCGCAGCTCCGGATCGTCAGTCAGATTGCCGACAACCGTGATGACGGTTTCTCCTGCCATGACCTTTTCTCCTCACAGGTCAGAGGTTCAGAAATTCGGAACCGTTATCGCAGTTCCGGACGCAGCACCTTTGTCCGTACTATCGACTCATTGAGGCGCATCTGCCGTTCCATCTCGGCTACCGCGGCGGGCTCGGACTGCAAGTCGGCCACGGCGTAGATGCCTTCGCTCTTCTTGTTGATCTCGTATGCCAGACGACGGCGTCCCCACACGTCGAGCTTCTCGACGGCTCCACCCGACTCCCGGATGACGTTCAGGAACGTCTCCAGCGTCGGAGAGACCTGGCGTTCTTCCAGGTCAGGGTCCATGATCACCATGACTTCATAGTGTCGCAAGACTTCTCCACCTCCTTTGGTCTCGGCGGCCGCGGTATCTCCGCGGCAGGAGGGTCTTCGCGATGTCGTCCGCGAGGCATCGTGCGACACGGACAACCCCGCAAGACTACCGAATGGCCTGAAGCGACCTCGGCACTGTGTCGCGATCACCATAGCGGTGAACTGTGACAAGTCCGAGGACGCGCGAAACGGGAGCGGCGCGCCCCGGATGGGCACGGCCGCTCCCGTCGTGGATCGGTGTCCCTAGTGCAACACGGCGGTGGAGCCGCCGTGGCTGCCCGCGGTGCTGATTCCGCCGACGGAGATCGCGTTGCCGCTGATCTCGACGGGGATCTGGATGGGCGCGTACACCTGGTTGCCGTTGCCGACACCGACGTTGCCGGTGCTGGTCAGGTCGGAGCCGCCGGCGCCGTGCTCGGTGATCCTGGACGCCTCGGGCTTGACGCCGGCCTTGGACGCGGTGTCCTTGGCCGTCGAGGTGGCGTGGCCGGCCGCACCGGTGACGGTGTCGGTCAGTCCCGAGGTCGGCAGGTTGCCGGTGAGCTTGCCGACGGAGCCGACCGGCAGGCCGTTGAGGGCGCCGGTGGGCAGGGTGGGCAGGGCCTCGGTCATCGCCGACTCGCCGGCGCGGGTGTAGGCGTCGGCGGTCGAGCCGCCGTGGCAGCTCGCGTGGGACAGGCCCGCGACGGTGATGGCGTTGCCGCACACGTCGACGGGGGCCTGCACCGGCATGATGAGCTGGTTTCCGTTGCCCACACCGACATTGCCGGTGCTGGTGGCGTCGGGGGATCCCATGCCGTTCAGGTTGGCCTGCGAGCCGCCCGCGCAGCCGGAGCCGGCGACGCCGGCCGCGGACACGGAGTTGCCGCACACGTTGACGGGCGCCTGGATCGGCGCGTACACCTGGTTGCCGTTGCCGACACCGACGTTGCCGGTGCTGTCGAGGTCGGTGCCGTACTCCTGGACGTGCCCCGCCTCGGTGTTGTGGGCGGTCGAGCCGCCCGCGCAGCCGGCGTCGGAGGCGCCGAGCAGCGTGGCGGCGTTGCCGCAGGCGTCGATCGGCGCCTGGATCGGGGAGACTGCCTGGTTGCCGTCGCCGGCACCGACATTTCCGGTGCTGGACTGGTCGGCCTGGGCCGCCCCAGCCGACAGCAACAGGAATCCGGCGGCGATGGCGCTTGCCTGAACGGACCGCCGGGCCCATGTCTTCGTCATGTACTTGCCTTCCATTTCATTTCTAGGGTTATTCGGGGAGCGGGTCACCGGTTCGCGACGGATCCGGCTTGGCGCCTTGTGGCCGGACCCGCCACGAACCCACGGTCACCCTGTGGGCGTCACGGCCCCCGCGGCCGTGTTGCCGGTTTCTTTGTGGGACGGATCGATTGATCAGCCGAGCAGCGGGCGTGGATGGGTGGGAAGCATCTCGATGGCAGGTGGTTTGGGTAACCGCCGATGTCCGCGAACCCTTCGTCCGCGCCCGTGCCCCCGGAAAACATTGGTGTGCGGGTGTTTTCCGGTTCGTCGACGGTTACTGATTAATCGGGGGAGACGACCGGGTCTTCCACGTGATCGGGAAGCTGTCCCGTGACGGCCGTCCGTGGCGTGACGCGAGAGGCTCCCGCGTCGCCGAAGACGCGCTCGGACCAGGTGGGCCCGGACGCGCTGGAGAAGGTCGGGAATCCACCCGGGCTACAACCCGTGGCGGTTCCGGCATCGGTGCCGAAGAGCCCGGAAACGGGCGGCACCGGAGCGTGCGGCGCGACGATCGGGCGATGCTGGTGGGCATCGACGACCTCGGCGGGTGCCGCGGGTGGTGCGCATTCGGACGTGCGGCGATGCGCGGCCGGCGCACCCGTCACGGCGGAATGGTGGTGACGAACGTGGTGGAGCTTCGCGGGTGCGGCCGTCTCGGAGATGATGGCGTCGATCGGACGCGTCGCAGCGGCGACGGGCTGCGCGAGGCGATGCAACGTGCCGGCCACTGGCTGAGTGGCGGCATTGACCCGGCCCAGTATTTCGGGGGCCGTCTCGTGGAGCGGAGCGTCCGGGTGGGCCAGCGCGAGCACTCGGCCGGCCTTCCGGGGTTCCCGCGTCACCGGATGCGCGCTGTGCACTGTGGACGCCACCTGCGCCTCCACCCGATGCACGGGTGTCAGCGCGGAGGCGAGGCCCGCGGAATCGGGGCCCCCGCTCGCGTGAGCGGTCGCGGCGCCCGCCAACCAGGCGGCGGCGGCGAATCCGGCGATGATCAGCAGGCGCCGAACGAGGGGGTGCCCCAGCACCTCACGCACGCGGGCACGGCGACGAACGTCGCTGCCTCCCGACGTGGTGATTGCCACGGCCCCTCCATACAGTGCTCGGCGCTGCTGTGGTGTTCGTCGTGCAAGCGGTCGCCATTGGTGAGGCAACCACTCTGGAAAACGCGGCAGGAGAGAGCGCGGTTACGGGGTGTCCGGGACATTTTGACCGGATCTTTTGGAGGCCAAGGGGTCCGTCCGGTTCGAACTGGCAAGATTCAGACAGACCAATGTGTAATTACGTTATGGGCGTGAGCTTGGTGCGGGGCCCGGCGCGCAGCACGCCGCTGGGCAGCTCGCGGCCCACGAAGCCCTCGGCCATCCGCGCCACCTCGATGAGGGCGTCCAGATCCACGCCGGTGGCGATGCCCATGTCGTGCAGCATGTGGACCAGCTCCTCGGTGGCGAGGTTGCCGCTGGCGCCCGGCGCGTAGGGGCAGCCGCCGAGGCCGCCGACGCTGGCGTCGAACTCGGTGACGCCGTAGTCGAGGGCGGTGAGCACGTTGGCCAGCGCGGTGCCGCGGGTGTTGTGGAAGTGCAGCAGCATCGGCACGTCGGGGTAGTTCGGCTTCACGGCGTCCAGCAGCTCGCGGACCCGGCGCGGGGTGCCCATCCCCGTAGTGTCGCCGAAGGCCACCCGGTCGGCGCCGTCGGCGATCGCCCGGTCCACCACCCAGGCCACCCGGGACGGGGCGATGTCGCCCTCGTACGGGCAGCCGAAGCTGGTGGCGACGATGACCTCGATGGACGCGCCGTTGCCGTGCGCGAGCTCGACCAGCTCCGCGACGTCCTCAAGGGACTCGTCGGTGGAGCGGTTGATGTTCTTGCGGTTGTGGGTGTCGGAGGCCGACACCACCACCTCGATCTCCTCGAAACCCGCGTCGACGGCGCGCCGCACGCCGCGGACGTTGGGCGCCAGGGCGGAGTAGCGCACCTCGGGGTCGCGCCTCACCGACGCCCACACCTCGTCGGCGTCGGCCATCTGCGGGATCGCCTTGGGGTGAACGAAGCTCACCGCCTCGATGCGCGACAGGCAGGTGGCCGACAGCGCGTCGATCAGCCGGATCTTGTCGGCGGTGGGGATCGGGTCCTCGCTTTGCAGGCCGTCGCGCGGCCCGACCTCGCGAATGGAAACGTGGTCGACGCTCATCGCATCCTCCCGATGATTCCGGTGTCGTAGTCGCCCGCGACGAACTCGGGGTTGTCCAGCAGCTCGACGTGGAAGGCCAGGTTGGACTTGGGCCCGGCGATGACGAACTCGCTCGCGGCCCGCTTGGCGCGCGCGATCGCGGTGGCGCGGTCGGGGCCGTGGGCGACGACCTTGGCCATCAGCGAGTCGTAGAAGCGCGGGACGGTGTTGCCGGCGCGGTAGCCGGAGTCGACCCGCACGCCCTCGCCGGACGGTTCGGTCCAGGTGTCGATGGTGCCGGGGCCGGGCAGGAAGCGCTTGGGGTCCTCGGCGTTGACCCGCAGTTCGATGGCGTGGCCGCTCGGCGCGGACTCGTCGAAGCTGACGTCCTCGCCGGCGGCGATCCGGAACTGGGCCTCCACCAGGTCGATGCCGCGCACCAGCTCGGTGATGGGGTGTTCGACCTGGAGCCGCGTGTTCATCTCCAGGAAGAAGAACTCGCCGCTGTCCGCGTCGAGCAGGTATTCGATGGTGCCGGCGCCGCGGTAGTCGATGGCGGCGGCGGCGCGGCGCGAGGCGTCCATCAGGCGCTCGCGCATCGCGGGGTCGACGGCCGCCGACGGGGTCTCCTCGACGAGCTTCTGGTGGCGGCGCTGCACCGAGCACTCGCGCTCGCCCAGCGCCAGCACGCGCCCGTCGTTGAGGCCGAGCACCTGCACCTCGATGTGGCGCACCCGCGGGTAGTAGCGCTCGATGAGCAGGTCGCCGGAGCCGAACAGCCGGGTGGCGAAGCCGTGGATCTTCTCGGCCTGCGCGGCCAGGGACTCGGCGTCCTGGGCCACGGCCATGCCCATGCCGCCGCCGCCGGCCGCCGCCTTCACCATGACGGGGTAGCCGATCCGCTCGGCCTCGGCGCGGGCGGAGTCGGCGTCGGTGACGGGCTCGCCGCCGCCGGGCGCCACCGGCACGTTGTGGGCGATCATCAGGTTGCGGGCGTTGATCTTGTCTCCCATGGCCTCGATGGCCCGCGGCGACGGACCGATCCAGGTGATTCCCGCGTCGACGACGGCCGCGGCGAAGGCGGGCTTTTCGGACAGGAAGCCGTAGCCGGGGTGGATCGCCTCGGCGCCGGTGCGCTTGGCGGCCTCCAGGATCGCGGGAATGTTGAGGTAGGACGACGCCGGGTCGGACGCGCCGATGGCGACGGCCTCGTCGGCCTCGGTGACGTGCGGCAGGTCGGCGTCGGCCTCGGAGTGGACCGCGATCGTGCGGATTCCCAAGTCGCGGGCGGTTCGGGCGATGCGTCGGGCGATCTCGCCGCGATTGGCGATCAGCAGGCTGGAGAACATCACTCCAGCCTAACCTAAACGATCGTTAAGTCCTGCTTACGGTGCTGCGGGTCCAAAGCGGACAGTGCGGCCTCGCCGAGCAGCTGGGTGATCTCGGCGCGCTCGGCGAGCGTCTCGCGGCCCAAAAACGGGGTGGAGTTCATCAGGCCGAATGCGGCGTGGGCCAGCACCCGGGCGTTGTCGACGCTGAGCTCGGGCCGCAGCTGGCGCAGCACCTCGACCCATTCCTCCACATAGGCGCGTTGGAGGCGGCGGATGGTGCGGCGGGGTTCCTCGGGGAGCCGGTCGAGTTCGTGCAGATGGACGGCGATCACGGCCGGGGAGGACAGCGCGAATTCGACGTGGAAGGCGACCAGGGCGCGCAGCGCGGCCCGCGGGTCGTCGCGGTGTTGGGAGGCGTGTTCGCGTCCGCCCTCGCGGAGCCGCTCGCTGACCGGGATCAGGGCCTCGGCCAGCATGGCCTCCTTGCCGCCCTTGAAGTGGTGGTAGAGGGCGGGGCCGGTGATGTGGGCGCGGGCGCCGATGTCGTCCATGGACACGCCGTGGTAGCCACGGGCGGCGAACAGCTCGACCGCCAGGTCGAGGATTTCCTCGCGGCGGGAGCGGCGAACGGGGTTGGAGGTGGTCATCGCGTAAAACCCTATCCAAAACCGCGGCCCGCGTCACGGCTCCATTGCCGGTTGGGGGGTGTTCACGCCGCCTGAGCGGTCTCCCGGCAGTCGTTGATCATGTCGTTGGCGATGTCCCAGGCGTCGCACGGCCAGGCGGTCCGGCAGGTGACACATTCCACACCCAGCAGGTCGTCGGGGAGGTGGTCGCGCCATTGCGCGGCGGCGAGCTGCCAGGCGGTCACCTCGGTGACGCCCGGTGGTGGTTCGTATGGCGGCGGCTGTTGCCGGGTGTAGGCGCTGTGGATGCGTGGTCGTTGTGTGCGCTGCATTGAAATGGACCCTCCGTCCTAAGTAACGCGCTAGTGGCCACTTGGAAACGGTTACGACTGCGTAACAATCCGCGTCCTCGGCGTCAGTTTCGCTGTCGCTACGACGCATTGACCTGCGTCGATAAGAAATCCGGGCGCGCGGGTTGCGAGTGGTGCGAAGTGATGTCATACTGATGTCATGAAGAACATCTTTAAGGCATTCACCGCCGTCACTCCCGACCGTTCCCGGAACTCTCACGACGTCATGATCGAGGCCCGACGCTTCGCCCGTCAGACGCGCATCGCGCCCGATTACACGCGATGGAGCACCTCGCAGTCGAAATAGCACCTCCCCCGAGAGTCCACGGCACAGTGACGTCACGAACGCTTCGACCGTAGCGTCACCACGCCGAGCCACACCAGCCAGGCCGACATCGCCACCAGCTGGACGCGCTGCACCGGCCCGTCCATCCACTCGGCGAGCATGGTCACCACCGCCACCGCGGTGATCCCGACGAGCAGTCCGGTGAGGACATACGCGGTCGCGCCCCGCCGCCAGCGGGCGAACAACACCGCGGCCACCAGCAGCGCCGTCACCGCGATCGTGCTGGTCACGACGTGACCCTGGTGGTGCAACGGCAGCTCCATCGCCTCCGATGCGGCCTCGCACCGGGCGTCGATGGACGGGGCGCACACCAGCGTGCACACCGCGGCGTCCAAAATGGTCGCCGCGCCGAAGGCCAGCATCGCCCACCAGCCGCCGCGCGGCCGCCGTCCCCACATCGCCGCCACCGCCACCAGGACCAGCACGCCGGTCGCCACGTCGCCGCCGCGGAAGAACCCCGACCACGGCTGGTTGGAGGCGCCGAGCTCGCTGGCCAGCGAGGTGAGCCCGCCCAGCGCCGGGTTCAGCCAGCCCGCCACCGTCCACGTGGAATAGGTGACGGCGCAGGCGATGAGCGCGATTCCCGCGACCCGTGGCCTCACAACGCACCCGGCGTCGTCGGGCGCACCAGCGGGAACGGCAGGGTCTGGCGGATGGTGCGGCCGGTCAGCAGCATCACCAGGCGGTCGACGCCCAGGCCGAGGCCGCCGGTGGGCGGCATCGCGTACTCCAGGGCGCCGAGGAAGTCCTCGTCCAGCTCCATGGCCTCGGCGTCGCCGCCGGCGGCCAGCAGCGACTGCTCGGTGAGACGGCGGCGCTGCTCCACGGGGTCGGTGAGCTCGGAATAGGCGGTGCCGATCTCGACGCCGAAGGCCACCAGGTCCCAGCGCTCGGCCAGCCGTTCGTCGTCGCGGTGGGCGCGGGTCAGCGGGGACACCGAGGCGGGGAAGTCGGTGTAGAACGTGGGGGTGGTGGTGGCGTGTTCCACTAGGCGCTCATACATTTCCAACACGATGGCGCCGTGATCCCACTGTGGATCGTACGGGATCTTGCCCGCGTCGCACAGGCCGCGGAGCCTGTCCACGGGCGTGCCCGGGTCCAGCTCCTCGCCGATCGCGCGCGACACGGCCCGGTACACCGGCACCACCGGCCAGTCGGCGGCCAGGTCGACGGTCTCGCCGTCGCGCTCGATCACCGTGGTTCCCAGCGCGCGGCGGGCGGCGCGGCGCACCAGCCGGGCGGTCAGCTCGCGCATGTCGTGGTAGTCGGCGTACGCCTGGTACGCCTCCAGCATCGTGAACTCCGGATTGTGCTTAAAGGACGTTCCCTCGTTGCGGAAGGTGCGGCCGATCTCGAAGACCTTCTCGACTCCGCCGACGCACAGCCGCTTCAGGTACAGCTCCGGCGCGATCCGCAGGTACAGCCGCAGGTCGTAGGCGTTGGAGTGGGTGACGAAGGGCCGGGCGTTGGCGCCGCCGTGCACCGGCTGCAGGATCGGGGTCTCCACCTCGAGGAAGTCGCTGTCGTACAGTCCATTGCGGAGCTCGTGGAGGATGGTGCCGCGGGTCCGCAGGGCCTGGCGGGCGGACGGGTCCATGATGAGGTCGAGGTGGCGCTGCCGCACCCGGGCCTCGGGGTCGGACAGGCCGGTGTGCTTGTTGGGCAGGGGATGCAGGCACTTGGCCGTCAGCTTCCACTCGGCGCATTCGATGGACAGCTCGCCGAGCCTCGACGTGACGATCTGTCCGGTGACGCCGATGTGGTCCCCGATGTCCACCGTGGAGGCGAAGTCGGCGTCGTCGGTCACCATGACCTGGAGGTCGTCGTCGCCGTCGCGGATCGTGGCGAAGACGAGCCTTCCGTGGCGGCGCAACAGGATGACACGCCCGGCCACCGATTCCACGACGCCGGTGGCGGCGCCGGGGCCGAGGCCGCCGTGCTCGCGCACGATCCGTCCACACGAGACCGTACGCGCGAAGCCGACCGGGTACGGGTCGACGCCCGCCTCCTTGAGCCGCCGCAGCTTGTCGAGTCGCACCCGGGTCTGTTCCGAGGGTCGGCGCTCGTACCGGCCGCGCCCGTCGCGGCGCGCCCGCGCCCCCGCCAGCGCGGCGTCCAGCCCGGGAAGCGGGCGCACCAGGCCGTCGCGCCCGATCGACACCTTGGCGAAGGCCACGGTGATAAAGCCCTCGGCGGCCCCGGCGGCGAAGCCCACCCGGCCCAGCATGCGGCGTTCCGAGTAGCACAGGTAGCGCGGTTCCCAATATGGACGGTACTTCATGTTGGAGCGGTACAGCGACTCCAGTTGCCACCAGCGGGAAAAGAAGCTCAACAGGTTGCGCCACAGCCGCAGGATCGGCCCGGCGCCGATCCGCGCGCCTTCTTCGAACACCGAGCGGAACATCGCGAAGTTCAGCGAGATGCGTTCCACCCCAAGGTGTCCGGCCTCGCGGCACAGCGAGGTGACCATGAACTCCATCAGCCCGTTGTCGGCCTCGCGTTCCCGGCGCATCAGATCCAGTGACAGCCCGCGCGCGCCCCACGGCGCGAAGGACAGCATGGCGCGCACCTCGCCGCCCGCGTCCACGGCCTCCACCAGGACGCTGTCGTCGTCGTTGACGTCGCCCAGCCGCGACAGCGCCATCGAGAAGCCGCGCTCGTTGGGGGTGTCGCGCCAGTCGTCGGCGTTGCGGATGGCGCGGGCCATGTCGTCGCCGGACAGGTCGCCGTGGCGGCGAATCCGCGCGATGTAACCGGCGCGCTCGATGCGCGACACCGCCTGGCGCACCGGTCGCATCTCGCGTCCGTCCAGTGTGTATTCGCGCGGCAGCAGGATCGCCTCGTCGCCGATCTCGCGCACCCGCAGCCCCGCCCGCTGGTACGCCTTGGCGCCCTCCTCGCTGGCGCCCAGCACCGCCGGGGCCCAGCCGTAGCTGCGGGCCATCCGCTGCCACTTCTTGATGGCGGCGTGCCAGCCCGACCGCGCGCCGATCGGGTCGCCGGAGGCCAGGCACACCCCGGCCACCACCCGGTAGGTGACGGCGGCGTCGCGGCCCAGCGAGAAGACCACCGCCTTGTCGCGGCGGGTGGCGAAGTAGCCCAGCGAGTCGTCCTCGCCGTACTCCGCCAGCAGCGCGCGGATCGCCACCTCGTCCGGCACGGTCATCTCGGCGGCCTCGCGCTGCGACCGGAACAGGGTGAGCAGCGCGATGAAGATGGCGGCGGCGCCGAAGCCGCCCAGCAGCAGGTCGAGCCAGCCGGGCGCGTATCCGGTGCGCAGGAACTGGAAGCGGAACGCTCCACCCAGGACCTTCTCCAGGGTGTACTGCAGGCGCTGGTCGGGGCGCACCGTCCCGTGGAAGATCGCCAGCAGCCCCCAGCCCACCAGCGTGAACACGGTGGTCAGACCGATCAGCACCCCGATGGCCCGCCACAGGCTGCCGCGGCCCACACGGGCCATGAACTGCCTGCGTCCCAACAACAACAGGATCAGGATGGCGAGCGCGGTGAGGGTGGCCCCCACCAGCCGCGGCACGACGTAGCCCGGGGTCTCGGTGGGAAGATCGGACGGCCCGAAGAAGTCGCGCGGCGCCAGGATCATCGAGACTTCCAGCAGCGCCAGGATGGACAGCGTCAGGCTGAAGTAGAGCAACAGGATCCACCAGGCCACCCGCTTGCGGCGGGCCACGGCGCTGGCGAAGATCAGCAGGAACGCGGCGTACGCCAGGTTCGGCGGGGCCGGGATCAGCATCCACTCCACAATGTCGCGCACCCCGGCGGTGCGCACCCGGAAGGCGCTGGCCACCGCCCCCAGAGCCACGAGCAGCGCCACGGCGCCCATCAGCGCGGCCAGCACGGTGGGAATCCGGGCCCGCCACCCGCCCACGACCGGGTCCGCCCTCCGGTCCGCAGCGCTCTTGGCGCCCATCGCCTCACCCTCACCCATCGCCGCCGAAAACAGGCGGCGGCGCCCCTCGATGCGTCCAACCGCCATACACATTGCCACGTCTCGATTCACCGCGCACGGCGACGTCATAGGGTGAGGTCGGCGACCGGCTAAGCTACTCATCAGTAATATTCGCGTCAGAACGGAGAGCGGGCCCATGGGCATCCTCCAGATCGTGGCCACCGTGGTGGCGTTCGCGGTGACCGCCATCGCGATCACGCTGTTCGCGCGCGCCGGGATGAGCATGCTGAGCATCGTGCGGCTCGGGGCGGCGGACAAGACCCGCTCGGGCGACCGCGGCAAGCGGCTGGGCAACATGCTGCGCGAGACCGTGGGGCACACCAGGATGCTGCGCTGGACGCGGGTGGGCGCGGCGCACTGGTTCGTGTTCGTCGCGTTCATCGGGCTGTTCCCGCTGCTGGTCCAGGCGTACCTCGAGGTCATCAACCCGGCGTGGGAGCTGCCGTGGGTGGGCGACTGGGCGCCGTGGGTCCTGGTCTCCGAGCTGATCGGCGCCCTCGGCGGGCTGGGCATCATCGCGCTGTTCGTGATCCGGATGTTCAACCAGCCGTCCCGCAAGAAGGTGGCGCCGCCGCCCGACGACGCCGAGAAGTCGAAGGCGCCGTCGCGCCAGAGCGGCTCGCGCTTCGAGCGTTCCCGCCAGTGGCAGGCGTTCTACATCGAGGCGACCATCTTCGGGATCATCGCCAGCCACTTCACCAGCCGCTCCACCAAGATCGCCGCGGGCGAGCTGGACACGCCGGTGTGGGCGGCGCCGGTGTCGCACCTGCTGTCGGGGGCCTTCTCCGGCCTGTCCACCGCCGGCGCGGGCACGATCGTGACGGTGGCGGGCGTCTTCGAGATCATGATCTCCTGGGCCTTCTTCTGGGTGCTGGCCAAGAACCTCACGATGGGCATCGGCTGGCACCGCATCACCGCGTTCTTCAACATCTACTTCAAGCGCGAGGCCGACGGCGGCCCGGCGCTGGGCGCGCTCAAGCCCGCCACGGTGCGCGGCGAGCCGATCGACTTCGAGACCGCCGACCCCGAGACCGACCCCTTCGGCGTCGGCCAGGTCGAGCACTTCGGGTGGAAGGGCCTGCTGGACTTCACCACGTGTACCGAATGTGGACGGTGCCAGTCGCAGTGTCCGGCGTGGAACACCGACAAGCCGCTGTCGCCGAAGCTGCTCATCATGAACCTGCGCGAGCATGCCTACGCCAAGGCCCCGTACCTGCTGGCCGGCGGCGGCAAGGACGCCCTCGGCGAGGAGACGGCCACCCCCGAGCAGCTGGCGAACGTCCCGGCCGACGCCCTGGCCGAGGCGGCCAAGACCCTGGTCGGCGACGTCATCGACCCGGACGTCCTGTGGTCGTGCACCACCTGCGGCGCCTGCGTCGAGCAGTGCCCGGTGGACATCGAGCACGTCGACCACATCGTGGACATGCGCCGCCACCAGGTGATGATCGAGTCGTCCTTCCCGGCCGAGGCGCAGACCCTGATGCGCAACCTGGAGAACAAGGGCAACCCGTGGGGCGCGGCCCCCAACACCCGCGCCGACTGGACCAAGGGCCTGGACTTCGAGGTGCCCACGGTGGACACCGCCGACACCGAGTGGGACTACCTGTTCTGGGTGGGCTGCGCCGGCGCCTTCGACGACAAGGCCGTCAAGACGACCCGCGCCGTGGCGACGCTGCTGCACGAGGCGGGCGTGAAGTTCGCGATCCTCGGCACCGGCGAGACCTGCACCGGCGACCCGGCGCGCCGCTCCGGCAACGAGTTCCTGTTCTCGATGCTGGCCGAGCAGAACGTCGAGACCCTCAACGCCGCCGGCGTCACCAAGATCGTGGCCACGTGCCCGCACTGCCTGAACACCCTGGGCAACGAGTACGGCCAGCTCGGCGGCCACTACGAGGTCGTCCACCACACCCAGCTGCTGGCGGACCTGGTGGCGTCCGGAAAGCTCACCCCGGTGTCGAAACTGGACGGCGGGCTCACCTATCACGACCCCTGCTACCTGGGCCGCCACAACCGCGTCTTCGCCCCGCCCCGCGAGGTGCTGGGTTCGGTGGCCGCCGAGGGCCTCACGGAGATGCCGCGCAACTCCGAGCGCTCCTTCTGCTGCGGCGCCGGCGGCGCCCGCATGTGGATGGAGGAGAAGCTCGGCACCCGCATCAACATCAACCGCAGCACCGAGGCGGTGGAGACCGGCGCGTCCACCGTGGCGGTGGGCTGCCCGTTCTGTTCCACGATGATCAACGACGGCGTCAACGCGGTGGGCAAGGGCGACGACGTCGAGGTGATCGACGTCGCACAGGTGCTGCTGCGCAGCGTCCGTCCCGAGTGATCTTGCGCCCCAGCGGTTTCCCGAGTTAGCAACCGGTTGCAGGTTTTTCCCTGACCGGACCGCCGTGACCCCACACGCTGTCGGGTCCTGCTATGTTGCGGTGCTGTCCCGTGCGGACTAGAAAGGAACGACCCCCTCATGCCCAAACCCACGTTTCGCCAGCGTGTCCGCTATTGGTTCGACAACACCATGTCGAAGGGTACCAAGGCGCTTATCGGCTGGCTGTCGGTCATCACCGTCGTGCTGGTGGTCCTCGGCGCCGGACTGACCGTGATCGCCAAGATGATCAGTCCCACCTCCAAGGGCGCCGAACAGGGCTTCTTCGCCAACCTGTGGACCGCCCTGATGCACGTCATCGACCCGGGCACCATCACCGGCGACTCCGACAAGCCAACATTCATCGTCATGATGCTGCTGACCACCTTCGGCGGCATCGTGATCGTGTCGTCCCTGGTCGGCATCCTGTCGGCGGGCCTCGACGCCAAGCTGGAGGAGCTGCGCAAGGGACGCTCCCTCGTGGTGGAGACCAACCACACCATCGTGCTGGGCTGGTCGGACCAGGTGTTCACCGTCATCTCGGAACTCATGGAGGCCAACGAGAGCGAGCGCCACGCCTGCATCGCGATCCTGGCCGACAGGGACAAGGTCGAGATGGAGGACGAGATCCGCGCCAAGATCGGCAACACCCGCACCACCAAGGTGGTCTGCCGCACCGGCGACCCGGCCGACCCCACCGACATCGCGATCGTCAACCCCGACCAGGCCAAGGGAATCATCCTGCTCACCTCGGACGACGTCGACCCCGACGCCCAGCTGGTCCGCAGCCTGCTGGCCGTCACCCAGGGCGGACAGGCCGACGGCTGCCACGTGGTGGGCGCCGTCTCCGACAGCCGCAACCTCCCCGCCGCCCGCCTCGCCGGCGGCCCCCGCGCCCGCATCGTCGACGCCACCGACACCATGGCCCGCCTCATGGTCCAGACCTGCCGCCAGTCCGGTCTGTCCGTTGTGTACCAGGACCTGCTGGACTTCGACGGCGACGAGATGTACATGGCCGAAGAACCCCGCCTGGTGGGCTGCAACATGGCCCAGGCTATCCACGCCTTCCGCTCGTCCTCGGTGATGGGCCTGCAGACGGCGGACGGCAAGTGCCTGATCAACCCGCCCTCGTCCACCATCATCAACCCCGGCGACCGCCTCATCGTGCTGGCCGAGGACGACAGCGCCATCACCCTGGACGGCGGCAACCCGACCATCGACGAATCGGTGATCGTGGCCCGCGGCGAGGCCAGCAACCGTCCCGAAAGGACGCTGGTGCTGGGCTGGAACGCCCGCGCCACCACGATCCTGGAGCAGCTGGACGCCTACGTGGCCCCGGGCTCCATCGCCGACGTGGTGTCCGACCACCCCGACATGGACGCGCAGATCCGCCGCATCGGCCCCAAGATGCAGATGCTGTCGCTGAACTTCAAGCCCGACGACACCACCGACCGCGGCCTGCTCGAGTCGCTGGGCGTCGGCTCCTACGACCACATCATCGCGCTGTGCCGCGACGACATGGAGGCGCAGCTGGCGGACTCCAAGACCCTGGTCACCCTGCTTCACCTGCGCGACATGGCGCAGAAGGCGGGCACCAAGTTCAAGGTGGTCAGCGAGATGGCCGACGACCGCAACCGCGACCTCGCCCAGGTCACCCAGGCCGACGACTTCATCGTCAGCGTCAAGCTGGTGAGCCTCATGTTGACACAGACCTCGGAGAACCCCCACCTGTCAACGGTTTTCGACGACCTCTTCGACCCCGACGGCAGCGAGATCTACCTGAAGCCGTGCGAGTACTACGTCCGCACGGGGGCCCCGCTGAACTTCTACACGGTCGCCGAGAGCGCCCGCCGCCGCGGCGAGATGGCGATCGGCTACCGCCAGATCGCCAACGCCCACGTGGCGCCGAACTTCGGCGTGGTCAACAACCCCGACAAGGCCGCGGTGATCATGCTGCAGCCCGGCGACAAGGTGATCGTGCTGGCGGAGGACTGATCCACGGGGTCGAAGAGGCCGTTCAGAAGTGTTTGGACTTGAGTTCGTACAGCTGAGCGGTGTACGAACGCGACATCCCGTCTATGGCCGAATGCACCTCCGACACGAAGCCCCCTTCATCCAGTCTGGACAGGGTCCCGGGCTTCACGGTGACCTTGACGCCGCGCATTCCCTTGGTGGCGACCAATACGTGGTCGGATGCGGAAACTCCCGTGGCCACTATGGAGTCGCGCGCCGTTCGATAGGCACGGATGTTGGCGTCCCAATGGGGCTCGGTGACGGTGGTCAGGTCGGTGAGCTTGGTGATCGCCACTTTTTCGCCCTGGCGTTGCCCCTCAAGCAATCCCCGGATCACCGCCGTCACCTGGGCGGCCAGCCGGGATTCGCCGTCGTACGCGGCGTAGGCGTGGTCGTCGAGAAATGTGATCTCCATGTGATTGCGCGCGTGCAGGACCCCGGCGATCCGATGGTCGGGGGACACGACGCGGACACGCAGGGCGTCAAAGGCGTCCGCCAAACGTCCCATGTGATGACTCCTTACTTTGGAAGGGCCCTAGACCCACTGCTTCTCGTTGTGCTTCTCGCACAGACCGCGGATCGCGGAGGCGGCCGCGCTGTCGTGCTCAGCGAAGTCCTTGGCAATGGCGGCGAGCGCCACACCGGCGAGCTTCAGGTTGGTGTCGCAGTGCTTGAAGATCGTTCCGAGCTCGTCGTGCAGCGCCAGCCAAGTGGGATACAGGTTTCCGGTGCCGGGAACCTTGTGGGGCCCGGACGCGGCGGCTCCGGGCTGGTCGACAACGGCGACGTCGCTGCGGGTGAACGCCGACTCGACGCCACCGCCGGCGGCGCCGAGCCCGGACGCGAGCCCGCCGTACTTCGCGGCGATCGCGGGAAGGTCACGGGTTGCCGCGTTGTGCATTCCGTACAGTTCGATCCCCAGGTCCTTCCCGTGCACCTCGGGGTCGGCGAACGAGCTGACGTCGGTGAGTGAACTGTGGGTGGGGTCGTTGCCGCGATCGTGATCGCCGTATCTCTTGCCCAGGTCCGTCAGGGTGGCGGCGTGGCCGTCGGCGGGGGCCTTCAGCTCGAAGAAGGCCTGGCGCATCGTCAGGTTGACGGTGCTGTTCTTCGCGGCGTCCACATGGAGCCGTGCGCCGATGCTCTTGGAATGCAAGATATCGAGGAATCGCTGCAGGATGTCCCTGAGGCCGTCCTCGATGCCCGTGTAGGTGGACTTGATGCGGTCGAGCTCGCTGGAGCATTTGCTCATCCGGGTATCGACGCTGCCGTGCGCGATCTGCAGCTTCTCGTGGCTTCCGCCCTTGGATTCGAAGTGCTTGTATGCCATCATGCCCAGGTTCTTGGCACTATCCACCTTGGAGGCTTTCTTCGCCAGTTTCGACAGGAAATACCCGACCGTCTTGATGCCGACCGCACCCGCCTCGGTTTCGGGGGTGGGAATCACGGCCGCGCCCAGCGCGGCGACGTCGCACACGTTGGAGATCGTTTGCAGCGTCGAGCTCCAGTCGACGTCGGCACCGCGCATTTCAGCTTCCAGCGCGTCGATGTTGTGCTGCAGAAGGGCCGCCACGTCGGTTTTGGCGCCCTCCATCGCCTTTTGGGCCAGTTCCAGCGACTCCTGCAGGGTCTCGGCGACCGCCAGCTGGCCCAGCAGAATGAGCGGAAGCCGATCGGACACGGCGAGCTTGAAAGACTGTGCCGCGTAACCCTCCCAGTGGGACAGGTCCTGAGACACGCCACTCATCTCGTGCCATGTGGACTCGGGCCCGAAGATCTTGGACAGGTCTCCCTTGCCGTCCACGGACTTGTCGACGACGGTGGTGATGTCCTCGCTGCTGGCCTTCAGACCGCCCTGATCCAGGCCCGTGACGACCTTCGCCATCTCGGAAATCGAGTGGCTGAACTTGCTGGGATGCATGTCGGCCAAGGCGTCGGCGCTGACCTTCACGTAGGCGTATCCCTCGCGGATCGATTTCCACGCCGTCGAATCCCGGGGCCAAAACACCGAGAGGTGATCGGTCGGGGTGTACCGAATCTCGTAGCCGCAACTGAGCCCGTGCTCGCGGCCGTCTGTGTAGTAGACCCCGTCGGACGTCACGTGAACGTGCGTGCTCTGGAGCGACGCCATCGCCCGCGCATGGCTTCGGGCCTCCGCCGTGGTGGCGGGAAAGCTGATTCCGTAGATGTTATTGGGATCCCCCAGAGTCTCCTGGACCCAACGTTTCGTCGCGGCATCCATGAGCTCGCTGGCGAGCTTTCGGATTTGCGCGCTGGATGGGTAAGGCATTCGGTGCTTCCTTCGGGGTTCGTACGGATGGAAGGTTCTGCTCAGCGACCATGTGGCGCATCCCCCTGGCTCGTCCCGTTCGGTCCCGCAAGCCTGCGCTGGCGCCGTTGGTTATCGGTTGGGAATGTGTTGGGGGAATCGATAAGCTCGGTTCCGGGACGCGAGGCACCCACGGAGGCAAGGTGAGATTCGAGGTACTCGGCGACGTTCGGGCGTCGCACGACGGCCGCGAACTCGCCCTGGGCGGCGCCAAGTCCCGGCTGCTGTTGGCCACCCTGCTCGCCCAGCCGAATCGCGCGGTGAGCGTCGATGTCCTGGTGGACTCCCTGTGGGAGGACGCGGCCCCCGCCTCGGCGTCGGGAACGCTGCGGTGGCACGTGCACCAGCTGCGGGCCCGGCTGGATCACCCGGATCGGATCGCGGCGGCGGAATCGGGGTACGCGATCCGCGTCGAACCCGAGGAACTGGACAGCCTGGAGTTCGAGGAGCTGTTGGGCGCCGCGCAGCCCGACGACACGCCCCTCGAGACCCTGGAGACCGCGCTGGGGCTGTGGCGGGGCCCCGCCTTCGGCGGCCTCGCCGCCCAGCGCGGCACCCGATTCGAGGCGCGACGGCTCGAGCAGTCGCGGGTGGAGGCGCAGGAGCGGCGGGCCGCGGCCGCGCTGGAGCTGGGTCGCCACGCCGAACTGGTGGCCGAGCTGGCGGAGCTGGTGCGCCGGCACCCGGTGCGCGAGCGGTTCCGCGCCCAGTTGATGTTGGCCCTGTACCGCAGCGGGCGCCGGGCCGACGCGCTCGGGGAGTACCGGGCGGCGCGCGAATGCCTGGTGAACGAGCTGGGCCTGGAGCCGAGCGCGGAGCTGCGGGACCTGGAACGCGCGATACTGTGCGACGACCCGAGTCTGGGTCTCGCGCCCGCCGCGGCGCGGGCCCCGACACCCGCCGAGCTTCCCGCCGACGCCCCCGCCTTCACGGGACGCGGCCCCGAACTGGCCATGGTGGAGGAACGCCTGGTCGGCGCGGGCCCCAGCGTGGTCGCGATCGACGGCGTCGGCGGCATGGGAAAGTCCACCGTGGCGATTCACGCCGCGCATCGGGTGAAGCACCGCTTTCCCGACGGCCAGCTGTACATCAACCTGCACGGGGCCACGCCGGACGCCAAGCCGCTGGACCCCACCGAGTCCCTGTCGTACCTGCTGCGGTCGCTGGGGGCCGGCGACGCCGCGAAGCTGACCAATGTGGAGGAAATGGCGAACCGCTTCCGCTCCCTCACCGCGGATCGGCGCCTGCTGCTGTTGCTCGACGACGCCCGCGACGCCGCGCAGGTCCGCCACCTGTTGCCCTCCGGGGACGGGTGCGCGGTGCTGATAACCAGCCGCCGCAGGCTGGTCACCGTCCCAGGGGTTCGGCTGGTGTCGCTGGATCGCCTGTCACCGACAGATTCTCGGCGCCTGCTTGATCACCTGGCCCCCGTCGATCGCGGCGACTCCTCATCCGATCGGGATCGACTTGTCGAGTGGTGCCACGGGCTTCCCCTGGCGCTGACCATTTGCGCCGCACGCCTCAGCGAGGAGCCGCATCGGTCGGTGGCGGGTTTGGTAAAGCGGCTGGCGGACACACGGCATCGGCTGTCCGAGCTGGCCATTGATGATCTGGCCCTGCGCGCGACCTTCCAGATGAGTTACGACGAGTTGGACGCCGCCGCGGCACGACTATTTCGCCTGGTGGGGCTACACGACGGCGCGGACGTGAGCCTGGAGGTGGCCGCCGCGTTGGCGGACGCGTCCGAAGCGGACACCCAGCGGCTGCTGGAGCGGCTGATCCGCGCGCGGCTGGTGGAGGAGCACTCGGAGGGGAGGTACCACTCGCACGACCTGCTTCGCTTGTACGCCAGGGAATTGGTCGACGCCACGGAGACCGAGGAGGAACGCGGCCACGCGCTGCGGCGCATGTACGTGCGGTATTGCGTCACGGCGCGGGCGTGTTCACGCGTGACCGTGCCTTCGGCGACGGGCCCGTTCAACTATGGTCCCGCTCTCGACGAATACGAGACACACATCGATGCCCGCGAAGACGCATTGACGTGGGTCGATGCCGAGACGTCCAACATCAGAGCGGTGACGCTTTCCTGCCCACCCCTTGGGGACCTGCCCGCGATGACGGCATCGATAGGCATCGCCTTGAGACACATTCTCGACGATTTTCGAAGCGTGCGGGACGCGCTCTCGCAAAGCGAGGCCCTGATCGTGGCAATGGATCGGTCAGGCGACCCGAGGCTGCAAAGCGTCGCCTACGCTGGCCTCGGCTACCAGCTCAAACGCATGGGCCGACTTCTCGAAGCCAAGAATGTCCTGCTGCGCGCTCGAACCCACTTTCGGAGTGCGGGGCTTCCCCCCAGTATCGGTCCCGCCGTATACGGCAACAATCTGGCAATGGTGTGCCGACGGTTGGGCGAACTGGACACCGCCGAACACTTTGCGAACGAATCTCTGGCGCTCAGTACCGAGGCGGAGATTTGGGACAGCGTGTCGCTGGCATGGATCCAGAAGGGATTCATACACGAGGCCAAGGGCGACGTCGGTAAAGCCATTGAGGCCATGCGCCAAGCCTCGGAGGCCGCAGGACGAGTCGATGCCTACTACAACGTCATCGCGGCAATCTGCAACATAGGCAATTTCTACAGGCGAGCGAGCGATCTCGGCGAGGCGAGGAGTCACTTCCAGCAGGCCCTCGAACGAATCCAAGAATTTGGATACCTCGGTACCACCATCCACGCAGAGTGTCTGTGGGGCTTGGCGAAGGTGTATTACGACGCCGGTGAACAGACTCACGCACGTCTCATGTGGACCGATGCTGCCGATGTCTTGTTCGAACGCGACGAGATCACCAGGGATGAACACGCCGAAATCCTCACCACCACGCCACCTCGGGAACCGACCGCCGTCACTTGGCATTGATATGTCAATACATATCCAGTAATCTTCGCGTTACCGACGAGCCCCTTCACGAAAGTACGTGCTCCCGATGCGTCCACTGCGCAAGTTCCTCGCCTGCCTCGCGGTGACCGCCGCGGCGTTGGCCACCGCCGCCTCGATTCCCGCCCACGCCGACGAGCCGCGGGGCGCCGCCGCCGACGCGCCCCAGGTGATCCCCGCGCTGCGTTCCTGGACCGGGGCCGAGGGCAGCTTCCACTGGTCGGACGGTTCGCGCGTCGTCGTGGACCCGCAGTACGACAAGCAGCTGCACGACGAGGCCGACACCACCGCCGCCGACCTGGCCGACCTCACGGGGGCCAAGCCCGAGGTGGTCGCGGGCGAGCCGAAGAGCGGGGACGCCTACCTGACCCTGGGCGGGGACGCCTCGCTCGGCGACGAGGGGTACACACTGGACGTCGGCGACTCCTATGTCGTGCACGCGAAGACCGACGCGGGGGCGTTCTACGGCACCCGCACCCTGTTGCAGCTGCTGCACCAGTCCAGCGACATTCCGCGCGGCACCGCCACCGACACCCCCGACAAGACGGAGCGCGGGCTCATGGTGGACGTGGGCCGCAAGTACTTCAGCGTCGGGTGGCTGAAGAAGGAGATCAAGGACCTCGCGTACGCGAAATTGAACTACCTCCACCTGCATTTCTCGGACAACCAGGGTTTTCGGCTCCAGAGCGACAGCCACCCCGAGGTGATGTCCGACAAGTACTACACAAAGGACGAGATCAGGGACCTGGTCTCCCTGGCCACCGAGTATCACGTGACCCTGGTGCCCGAGATCGACATGCCCGGGCACCTCACCACGGTCCTGGCCAAGCATCCCGAGCTCCAGCTGAAGGACTCCTCGGGCAACGTGGACCCGTCGTTCATCGACCTGTCCAAGGATGACGCGTACACCCTGATGTCCGATTTGATCAAGGAGTACCTGCCGCTGTTCCCCGGGCCCTACTGGCACATCGGCGCCGATGAATACGTCTCCGACTATTCGAAGTACCCGCAGCTGGAGGAGTACGCGAAGAAGCACTACGGCGACGACGCCACCGCCAAGGACACCTACTACGGGTTCATCAACTGGGCCGACAAGCTGGTGCGCGACGGCGGCAAGTCGACCCGCATGTGGAACGACGGCATCAAGGACGGCGACGGCACCATAGCGCCGAACGCCGACATCGTGGTGGATTACTGGTCCACCAAGGGGATCGCGCCGCAGAAGCTGCTGGACGCGGGCCACGACGTGATGAACTCCAGCTGGACGCCCACCTACTACGTGCTGGGCGGCACCGGCATCGACGCGCGGTGGCTGTACGAGGACTGGAACGCCGACCTGTTCGAAAAGACCCTCACCATCGACGACCCCGCCCGCAACGGCGGCGCCGCGATCCACGTGTGGTGCGACAACCCCGACGCCCAGACCGAGGACCAGGTGGCCGACGGGATCCGGGTCGCCCTGCGGGGCCTAGCCCAGCAGACCTGGAACTCACCCAAGCTCGTCGACTCCTACGCCGACTTCGCCACGATCGACGAGGCCATCGGACGGGCCCCGGGCTGGTAAGCCGCAGACCGTCCCAGCGGCGGGCAATCGGCGGTCGATGAGGTACTTCTCGACCGCGGTCTTGGTGCAGGTGTCGCGGGGGTAGACGCCGTGGCCCGCGCCGTCGTAGGTCAGCAGCCGCGCGCCGTCGATCTGCTCGGCGACGTCGACGCTCCACTGGTACGGCGTCTGGGTGTCGTAGCGCGAACCCAGCACCAGGATCGGGCTGGCGCCGTTGACATCCAGGCGGTGTCGGGGGTTGTGGGCCCCGGCGTTCCAGTTGAGACACAGCTGCGGCTGCCCCCAGTCGAGCGGCGCGAACTTCACGTCGGGGGCGGCGGCGTTGGACGCGTCCCAGGCGGCGCGCAGCTGGCGGTAGGAGGCGAAGCCGCGCGGGGAGTCGGCACAGGTCATGGCCGAGGGCCACGGGGTGGTCTTGTCGGTGGCGGGGATCTCGGGTGGCTTGCCCTTGCCCGTGTCGAGCGCTTTGAGGCGTTTGGCGGGGGCGTTCCAGTCGGGTATGGACAGCGGCTGGATCACGTCGCCGATCAGGGTGGACGGGTCGACCTTGCGGGAGGCGTCGCCGGGCTCGGCGAGGGTGCCGTCGGCGGCCCTGGCGTACAGCTTCGCCAACAGCGCCTTGACGTCCCTGCCGTGCAGCGCGCATTCCCGATGGCCGCGGCACCAGTCGACGAACTGCTCGAAGGCGCCCTGGACGGCGGCGGCCCCGGTGCGGGTGGAATCGGCCGCGTCGAGGCTGTGGTCCATGTTGCTGTCCAGCACGGCGGTGCGGATGCGTCGGGGGTAGCGCTCGGCGTACATCTGGCCCGCGAGGGTGCCATAGGACAGTCCATACAGGTTGATGGTGTCGGCTCCGAGGGCGGCGCGCAGGGAGTCGACGTCGCGGGCCACGGCGACGCTGTCGAGGTGATCGAACAGCGGGCCCGAGCGGCGGGCGCAGTCGTCGTACATGGCGGTGTTGGCCCTTAGCCTGGCGGAGTAGTCCTTCGCGTCGCCGGGGGTGAGGGCGCGCGGGCCGTCCATGAGGTCGGTGCGGCAGGTGACGGGGTGGCTGCGGTGGATGCCGCGCGGGTCGAAGCTGACGATGTCGAAGCGCTTCGCCACGGGGGCGGTGAACAGCATGTCGAAGTAGTCGTCGCGGGTCACGGCGTCGACCCCCGAGCTACCCGGCCCAGCGGGCAGGTAGATCAGGGTGCCGAGGCGGTGCGCGGGGTCGGCGGCGGGGCGGCGGGCCACCGCGACGTCGATCGACTTCCCCGAGGGGCGCGACCAGTCGATGGGGACCCTCAGCTTGGAACACTGCGTGGGTTTGCCGTCGGCGCAGGGCTTCCAGCCCAGGGAGCCGCTGGGTTCGGCGTCGGCCACGGCGAGGCCCGTGGCGACCAGGGCGGCCACGGCGGCCAGCACGGCGCCGATCTTGAACGAGCGGACGGTTCTCATCACGGGTTCCCCTTCGGGTGTCGACAGTGGTAGACCAGCGCTGGCGGGAAATTGCGCCAGACGGTGCGCCCCGTCACGACCTCGTCGAAACGGGTCTCGAGCAGGCGGCGGAAGCGCAGGGCGGCGGGCAGCGCGCGGGCGTGGACGTACGCGAACGTGGTGAAGGCGCCACCCTCGCCGAGGACGGACGCGATGGCGCGCAGGATGCCGCGCTGGGTGTCGGCGGGGAACACCGCCCACGGCAGCCCGCTGACGACCACGTCGGCGCGGTTCAGGCCGCGCTCGCGCAGGATCTCGGCCAGGTGTGCGGCGTCGCCCACCACCACGTCGATGTCGGGGAAACGCCGCGCCGCGTAGGCGGCCAGCGTCGGGTTCACCTCGACGGCCAGCTGACGCCCCCGACCATCCAATCGCGACTCGATCGCCCGCGTGAAGGCCCCCGTGCCCGGCCCCAGCTCGACGACCACCGACTCCCCGCGCCGTGGCACGGGCGCCACCATGGCGGCGGCCAGCCACCGCGAACTCGGCCACACCGCCCCTGTGCTCGCGGGTGCCCGCAGGAACTGGCGCACGAAGGCGCTGGATTCACCGACCATGCGCATGACGCTATGGCCTCGAGCCCCGCGTTTTGGTCGATCGACGAGCCTCAACAGCGGCCAAAAGTAGGAGACTCGGCGGCTCACGGAACGACCTCCCGCCACCGAACGGCCGCTAGGGTCGGCCCCATGCGACCACCAACACGCCCCATCGCGGCGCGCCACGGGTTCCCGTCACCGACCTCGCCAGGCGGCGCAAGCGCCCGCGCCGCCCAGCCCCACCGCCCATGAAGTCACCTGGCTGGCGGCGCACGGGCCACGACCCGACGCGTCCCGCCCGCGACGGCCGACGGAACACGGACCCGACGCCACAACCAGAACCTCCCGCCCGCGAG